>SIAL01000062.1 GCA_009691815.1 Gemmataceae bacterium
TGTACTCTTCCTTTGTTTGCTGAGAAAGGCCTGAGACGGGTCTCTGCCAAGGGAAAGTGCTTGTATCATAGAATGAAGCAAGGTCGGCCCATTTTCCAACCAACCCTTTGGGGAACGGCCAGGAAAAAAGAGTCGTGTCCTGTTAGGATGTTTCCCCAAGCATTGGCTCTACGGCGGAAGTTTATGGCGGAAAATGTGAATTCCGGAGGCCTTTGGGGTCGGTGGGTTTGGATTGTTCTTGTCCTTTTCATTGTGATGGGCTCTTTTGGTTTTGGGTGGTTTCTTTACCAGCGGGTGTTTCCCCAACCGGTTGTTTTACTTTCGGAAGCGGAATTACCTGATATTGAAAACCTTCCTACCAATCCGGGGTACTTGGGGATAGAGGCATGCGCTCCTTGTCATGAAAAACGGGTTCGTGAATTTCGCCTGACCAACCACGCCAACGCTATTCGGGTTCCCGACCCCAAACTTATGCCGCCCGGCTTTTCCCCCCCGAGTAACCGCATAACCTGCCAACCCGGCTTGGATTTTGAAATGAAGCGAGAGGGGAACGAGTTCTTTTCGATGGCTTTGCTTTCAGGGCGTGAGGGAAAACCGCCGCAATTGGAAACAAATAAGATTGATTTTGTTTATGGATGGGGCCGCCTTGATGAAGTCAACTTTAGCTGGGACCAAGATCGACTCCTTGAGCTTCCCATGGCTTGGCTTTTTCCGCAGGAAACATGGGGAATATCGTCCGCGTTTCGGGTTGGGGATGTGCAACGGTTTTCTCGGGAAGCAACCGCCAATTGCCTCGAGTGCCACACAACTTGGTTTGCCTATTACCCCGGTTCAGGGAATCGGTACAAACCGGACAGCTTTCTTTTGGGGGTGACTTGTGAAAGGTGCCACGGCCCGGGTAAAGAGCATGTGGCCCACCACCAGGCCCAACCAAACGACCTTAAAGGGGCCAAAATTGTGGCTCCCGCGGATTTGCCCCGAGAGAGGCAACTGGAAATCTGTGCCCAATGCCACAGTAATGCCATTCGGCAAATTGGTCCCCCCTTTAGTTACCGACCGGGGCAACCATTGGATCAGGTCTTTCGTCCCATACACACCAAATTTACCGAGGACGACCATGTTGCCAATCAGATTAAAGGCCTAAGGCAGAGCAAATGCTTTCAAAAGGATGAGTCGCTAACCTGTTCCACCTGCCACAATCCCCATAAACCCCATGGACCGGAACAAGCGGATGCCGGGGCCAAGTCTTGTGCAAAATGCCACAAGCCCACCGATTGCAGAGAACAGGCAAAGCTACCCGAGGCTGTGAGGGGCGATTGTGTAGGTTGTCACCTTCCCCCCCGAGTCTGGATGAATGTCAACTTTCACACGAACAACGATCGATTTTTGCCCCCCATTAGGCGTTTTGACCATCGAATCGCGATTCACCCCGAATCCACTAAGGCGGTCCTTTTTCAACATTTTCAATCGTTAAAAGATCCTGTTTCAATCGCCGAAACCGCAAAATTAAAGACTCAACTTGTGGACTATTGGACTCTTGAAACAGAATCTCGTCGGGAAAACCACCGCATTTTGGCCGCCATTGGCTCCATTCGGGAGGTCCTTCGCGTTGCTCCAAACTCTCCGCAGGCAAAAAAGACCTTGGAGACACTCATTGCGACCGAAGACGCCTTTAATGCAAAGTTCTCCGACGCCAACCAAAAATTGGGTCAAAACAAAAGCCAACAGGCGGTGGCCCTTTTCGGGGAACTCCTCAAAGAAAGGCCTGAATTTGCCATGTTGGAAGGGAAATTGGGTTTAGCCTTGGCGATGGCTGGGAATAACCAGGCTGCCTTTGACCACCTAAAAAAGGTTGGGGTCTTGGATCAGGATGAACCCTATGGTCATGCCATGATGGGGTGGCTTGATTTCCTTGGGGGGCGATTCCCCGAGGCAGTGGAGCACTTAAAAAAGGCGGATGAGATTTTCCCCTATATGTCCAAAACCAATTTTCACCTAGGATTGGCCCTATTCGCCAATGGCCAATTTGCCCAAGCGGTTACCGCATTTGAGACCTCGCTTGAGGTGGACCCACTCCAAGCCGATGCTAGGCAAGCATTAAGCAAGGCCTTTGCCGCTTTAGGGAAAAACGAATCTTCACTCCTTCAGGCTCGGCTTGCCGTGAAACTGGCCGGGGACACAAAGCCTGATTTCCTAATAATCCTTGCCGATGCGTATGCCAAGGTGGGTGACCAACCTAGGTTTCAGGAAACTTGTCGAAGGGGAGTGGAAATCGCAAGGCGCATGAACAACATCGAACTTGCCGTGGAATTTCGCAAGAGGTTGGGCGAGATTCGGTAAACCGGGCCCAACCGAATTGTTTCCTTTTATCTGTTGGCAAGGCAACAAAGTTAAAGAGTGCAAACCGGGTTAACCTTACTTGCCGATACAGAAGCGGGTAAACACCCGATCAAGCAAATCGTCTGTGTAAAGCACTCCGGTCATTTCCCCAAGGGCATCAAGGGCGACTCGAATCTCAAGCACCAACACCTCGATTGGGTCGTCCACCACGGCTTGCCGATGGGCCCGTCGAATGGCCCCCTCGGCCTGTTCCAATTGGGTCTGACACCTAGCAAGGGGAGGGATATTCGCTTCGGCGTTTGTTTGCAAAACTTCGCTAACTCGGGCCTTAAGCAGGCCGATTCCTTCGCCCGTGTGGCTGGAAACCCTCAATCCGTCCGCTTCCCCGTTGGGGTGTAAGTCCGCCAAGGTCTGGACCACCAGCAACGGGACATCCCATGGCATGGTCTTTAAAAGGTCCAACGAAGTAATCCATTGCCTAGGAAAACAGGCAACGATCAAATCTGCTCTGGGAAGGAGGTTCCAGGTCGCTTTTTGCGACACAAGGTCCAATTCTCCCAAAGGGGTGTCCGATAGTCCGGCCGTGTCCATCCAATTTACACGGGTGCCACAGGATAGGGGGCCAGTGCCCTCCAACCAATCGCGGGTGGTTCCCGGAATATCTGAAACAATTGCCTGGGATTGGCCGCCTACCAACAGATTAAACAGAGTGCTTTTGCCCGCATTGGGAGGCCCAACCAGGGCAACCCTTGGTAACGGAGTCAGGGTATCCTTTTCGCGCATTTGCCGTCGCAAGTTTATTATCCGGGCCACGAACGAACCCAAACTTAGAATTAATCTTTTCGAATCGACAAAGGTGATGTCTTCCTCGGCAAAATCAAGCCCGGCTTCAAGGTCCGCCAATAAATCCAAAAGTTCCCTGCGCAATTCCTCGGCAGGATGGCGAATGCCTCCGGCAAGCTGTTCCATGGCAAGGGCCAATTCCGCGGGTTGCTTTGCTTTGGAGATCGCCACCACCGCCTCGGCTTGGGAAAGGTCGATGGAACCCGACAAAAATGCCCTCAGGCTAAATTCTCCCGGCTGGGCGGGGCGTGCCCCGGCGGCCACAAGGTTTTGAATCACCCATTCCAAAAGGGGCATGGACCCCACGAAATGAAGTTCTGCCGCTTCTTGCCGAGTGTATCCTCCCCCTCTGGGCCATAAATGGACCGAACAGGGAACCGATCCAAAAAGTCCGGGCAGGGATATGGTTCCCTCCACCCATTGGCGTTTGGAGACAGTAGGCCCCTCGGGTGGGGCAATAGGAGGACGAAAAATGGGGGAAATCAGATCATGACAACCCGTCCCACTAAGGCGAACGACCGCCCTTTCAGAGGGTTCGGCCGGGGTCGCCAAGGCAACGATAATATCTTCTAGGGCGTGGCTTGTCCGAGTGGAAAGCATTTTTGGGAGCCCCATGGGCGAAGGATCAAACTGCGGGCTATTTTGAAGCTCGCTTTTTGATATCTTCAAACCAATTCTTGAAAGCTTGGACCTTGCCTGCAAAACCGGTTGGGGCGGCTTGGTCCTTGACAGTACGGGTTTTGCGACGGGAGAAATCCTCCTTGAGCGTTCCCTTATGAGGTAAGACCACCTCCACTTTTCCGGCTGCCTGAGCTGACAACGGTAACTGCTTGGGCAGCAATTTGCGCTCGGCGAGGGACCAGAGACTAGATGCGATGAAATAAAGGCACATACCGGAGGCAACGCGGTAGAACATCAACCCCATCACCAGCGTCATGATCATGGTCATCCGCTGCTGCATCTGTTGCTCTTCATTGGTGGGCGGTGGCATAAACCATTTTTGCTGGAGGACCATGAAACCCATGGCAAACAGGGGTAAAAGGTTGAAGGATGGCCCGAAATACAACAGCGATCCATAGTCCGCCGGACGGCTGATCATCGGGATATTATCGCCCCATGAGAACATGGCATCAGGCGCGGCAAGGTTGTCTACCCATATCGGCCAAAAGGGTTCTAGCCGAAAGCGAATGCTCTCCTGCAAGGCAAAGTACAGTCCCATGAAAATGGGCATTTGAAGCAAAATCACCCAACAACTACCCACCGGATTGATGTTGTATTTGCGGTAAAGCTCCATTTGGGCCTTGGCCATACCCTGTTTGTCTTCTTTGTGTTTTTCTTGGAGAACCTTTAGTTCAGGTGCTAACATTTGCATTTTGAGGCTCATAAGGGCCTGTTTTCGGCTCATGGGAAACATGATGCCCCGAACCATGACCGTTAGCAAAATAATGCAAAGACCATGGCTTGGGACGATGAAACTCATCAGGGCAAGCACTTTGTGAAGAAAGTTTGTCAGGAAAATGACCACCCACGAGAATCCGAAAAACCACCGTCCAAAAGCCGACGGGTAGTCGACAATGGTTCCAAGCTTGAGGGTTTCCGAATAGCGTGTGATCAGGGCCGGGTCCACCTTTTGTTCACCCCGGGCATATTGAATCTGAGAGGGTTTGGCGGGACCGTGATAAAGGATATAGCGATGGTTTGCGGTTTGACCCGGCATGAGTTCCATCGGGGCGCTGCTAACACGGATGGTCACATCGTCCAAAAATAGGGGCTGTGCCTTTAAAGGATCCAAAAAGTCCACGGCGACAAAACGGAAACTTCCCGCCTCTGGATTGCTTTCCCAAATGTAGCGAAAAGCAACCTGTGACATCGGAATTAGTTCCGCCGCCGCCTTTCGGGCCACATCGGTGGGGGCGATCCAATAGGTCTGCTTTCTCCCTTCCGGACTTTGGACAATCAATTGACCGTTACGCCGCTCTAGCAATAGCCCCTTGAAAAGGGCCACTTCAACCGTTGGTCTGGCTCGGCGAATGACAAAAGGATCGTCTTTTTGACGATCGTCAATGGCGATGGCCGAGGTGAAATATTGCAAGGCCACCGCCGCATAGCGGATGAACCGATCCGCGGAGTCAACCTCATAGCCGCCAAGAGAGGTGCTAAGCGCCCTGCCGTCCTGATAATCTCTGTCAAAATTTCCTTTACGGTCTTCGTGGCCAATCATGCTGTTTTTGAAGATCGTGGTATACCAAGCGCCTTCGATGGGCAAACCCCGTCCGCCGGTGAGTTGATAACGGAAAGGGATGGATTTACCATCTCCCGGCAGACTTTCCCGGGAAACCCGGATTTCCAAGCCGATATGATATTCCCCTTCGTAGAGTGAAAATATCTTGTCAATTCGAATGTCTCTAAGGGTCGTTCGAAAAGTCAACCAAGTTCCGCGGGCGCCATCCTCCCGGGTGACTTCTTGAACCGGCTTGCCTTCCGGCCCGACAACAACATCCCAGGTGACCTTGCCCAAGGTGTCCAACGGGTATTCACCCTGTCCATCACCCGGATAGTGGTAAAGCAAAAAAGATCCGGCCTTGGTGGTTTCATCCAAGGGGATCAGGTCGAGTGTGGCGGGTTCCCCGTCAGCTTCTTTTACGAGGGCACCGTTGATGTCCGCTTTGCGAAATTTGTTCAGCACCAGCGAGCGAACACAAGCCCCTTGCGGATCAAGCCGAGCTTCAATGTGAAATGCCGAATCTTTTTTTCCCGAACCCAAGGTCACCCACGATTCGCGTTTCCAAGGGGCGAAAGTCTTAAGCAGCGAGGCGCCTGATGCTTGGGGTGCGGGTTTTTCCGCGACGCCGTTTGGCCCGGGCGGTTTGCTAGGGTCGGCCTCAATGCCGATTTTTTTCCCATCGCCGTCGATCCCGGCTTCCAACGCGGCGGGAATTTCCCCACCTTTCTCCTGTTTTTTGGGTGGGAAAAAGAAATTGCCCAGTTCCATCCACAAAAGGAACATGCCAAAGATCAGAAAGATCGTCCACCAATTATTTTTACGCATGGGATCCGAATTCAAGGGTTGCGAGTAAAGGAGAGTTTTGCCCTATTAGGACATTGCTCAACGGAAATAATCATCTGCCCTGCCGCAAACGATCGCCAAGAAAATTGTTTAGTTCAGGGATTGCGTGAATCTTTTTCACTGTCTTATCAAGGTCGTAGGTCACTCTGTGAAAGTGGATACGGCCGGAATCGTCCAAAATCACATAACAGGCCCTTGGGTCCAAATCACGGGGTTGGCCCACCGAACCAACATTGCACATGATTTTTTGTTCCCCGGGAAAGAAGATGTTGTCAAACTGGTCCGGGGACTGGAACTGATATTGGTTGGACTCCAATTGGGTGAAAATGCCTGGGACATGGGTATGTCCTTGAAAGCAGGTTTTGGGGACCTTTTGAAAGATGACATCCATTTTCCGCTGGTTGTAAATATCGTCAGGGAAGACATACTCATTGGTCGGGTTCCGGGCGGAACCATGAACAAAGAGGTAGGGATCTTCTCGGTGCAATTTGGGCCGAATCGAGAGAAAATCCAATCGATCCTGGCGCCGACTGGTGGTTTCGTGCGATTGCTCCAACTGGTCGCGGGTCCAAAAAATCGCCTGTTCCGCGGCGGGGTTGAAGCCTTCGGGGTCGAAAATGGCGGCGTTATCGTGATTTCCCATGAGAACCATGTCAAAATCGGTAACCAAGTCCAAACATTCTCTGGGATTGGGCCCGTAACCTACAACATCTCCAAGGCAATACCTTTGGGTCACACCCTGTTTTTTTATATCCTCAAGAACCGCAATAAGGGCCTCGAGATTGCCATGGATATCGCTTATTATTGCCTTCACAAACCGTTTCCCGATCCCGAACCGGGATTAGATAAGAACTAATCCGAAGTTGGTATTTCTTTAAGATACCGTCATCGGGCCTTTTTTTCAAAAACAGTTTCACAATTCTTACCGGTTTTGGGAACCTGTCCCTTGCAGGTAATCGCGAGCCTTCCCCTGCCAATAGCGGACATCCTGATCCGGGTGATGTCTGGACCAAATCCATTGGGCGACTTCCACCATGGAATCCACCGAACTTGTTATTCCTTTGGTCGATATTCCGTGAAATTCCGGTTTGGGGTTTGCCAGCTGACCAAGGGCGGATTCACCTACCTTGAGTTGATTTTGGCCGACCGTCAAAACACTTTGGGCATCCCCGGGTACCCCAACCATGGGCCGTTCCCCCGGTTGCGAAAACACCACAACACCACCGGGGCTAAAAGTCTTCAACCAAACCACCGGGTGGATTTCGGGTTTTTGCCGGTTAACGGGTAACTGTGGAGCTCCCGCCGGGATAATGGTGTCTGGTATTTGCCCCTCAAGCCGTAACTCATATCGGCCGGCACTTGGGGCCTCAAAAAAGATATGTGACTCAAACACGGCGCTGTTTAAGGTGTGATCAATCAAAAGCGGAGGGCCTGAGGCCTGTCCAACAATGGCCCGATCCGCCAACCGAAGGTTTCCCTTGGTGGGCTCCACCCGAACCAATTTGGGTTTAAGATCGGCAATCGGTAGGCGGCTAGCTTTGCGATCTGTTTTGGTGAAATAGGGATCACGGGGTTCACGCCATTGAACCGTTACCCGAACGAGGGTACCCGCTGGGATTTCGTCCTGAGCCTTGGCACCACCTTGGGTTTGGAACAAAAGCGCCATGTTCTCGGCGGGAAAAGGGTCCTTCCCAACCGCAAGCATCGACCATTCCATCACCCCGTTGCCATCGTGGTCGCGAAAAGTCCCGTTCCACGATTGGCCCGGGCGATCCCCGGCGGACTGAAGCCAAAGCGCCCCGCGAAACGGGCGATCATCCATCCAGCGACTTAGGGTACTGGCCCCGCTTCGGGGTAGGCCTTCATTCCAAACCAATGGGCAAAGAACCAACCGAACTCTGGCAAGCTCCAAAAGGATTGCTTGATGGGCCAACAGTCGTTCCAACCGGGCGTGGTGGGCCTTTTCCAGAATTTCGGTATCTTTAAGGCTCTTTTGGTATTCCATCCTCAATTGAACGGATTTGGAGTCCTCGGCAAAATCATCTCCATTGTCGTCCTTCCAGCGTTTTTCCACAGCCGCCCGGAGGTCTTGCAGGTCTTGCCGATCTTTGCGAATTTCGGCCATCCGTTGCGCCATTACTTCATCTGTCAAGGCATCGTCGCCACTAATAGCCTTGGCCACCCGATGCACCATGGCGGGAACAGAGGGGTCGATCCTTACCAAAATCAGTTTCGATTCCGGATGGCTGACCAATAAGTTTTGGGCAAGTAGGGTTCCGTGACCTTTTTCATTGGCGGCCCCGAAAAAAGGGTCTGGGGTGATTTGCAAATTGCGCTCGGCGGTCAGGTCGATAAACCGAACCCTCTTTTTTTCCCCGGTACCGGCTTGGGCCAAGCCTTGCCAACCACGAAAGTCATCGTCGATGATGGCAATGGTTTCCCGAGACGGTTTTCCCACTCGAATGCCGACGGTTTCCGGGCGAATGAGGTCTTTGCGAACGGGCTGGAAATCTTTCATAACACTTACACTGCCCGAGGTTGCATTGGGCCCGGGACGGATGGCATTGACCTCGGCAAGGTTGGCCATTTTGCGAATTTCGAGTACCGGCCCCACCATCGTTACCGCAGGCCCCAACAGCGCTTCAAAGGTGACCTTGGGGGCGATCTCGGCAAGGCGCAAAATGGCGGCTGCCTGATCCGCAAAGGGTTCGTCGAAAAGGACCTCTACTCGCACAACCTTGGTGTCTTCGGTTAGCACCGTTCTGAGTTCCGGGGATACCTTTTCCATCCCTGCGGGCAACACGACAGGACCGGGGAGGGCGGCAACCACCTGAGATTGGGGATCCGCCCATACTACCAAAACCGGCTGATAGGGAGGGCGATTGCCTTCCTTCGAAAGGGGTTGTCCCAAAGCCAAACCGATTTTCATCAGGTTTACGGTGGGGATCATTCCCAAAAGTCGTGTGCCAAGGTAGGTGTCATAAACCCCTGCCTCTTTGAATCCCAACTTATCTAGATCTTTGTGGGTTGCTCCCGAGGTTTCCAAAAGGATCCGCCGGCTACCTCGCCCCAACATCATTTCCACTCGAACAAGGGCATCGGGTGTTTTGCTAAGGTCAAAACCCTCGGGGGTCGCCAAAACGGATCGAACGGCGGTGAGGCTTGCCACGCGGTGAATCGACTTGGAGGGAAGGAGTCCTGTTAAAAGGATATGTTTGGCATTTTCTGGCTCGCTCGGGTCAGGATCTTCCTCGTAGTCTCTTTCGAAGTCGGCCAACTTGAGTTGGGCCATCATTTCCCGATAGGCAAATATCCGGGTGAATCGCTCGGCATCAATACTATAGTGAAGCACCACACGGACCTTGGCGGGCATTAACGAAACCAGCGGCCAAGTGGGCAGTAGGGTTGGTAAATAGTTTGAACCAACGCGACCAGGCGATTGTGCCAAAAGCCAAGGGCTCCCAAGGGTGACAACCGCCACCAAGGGGAGAATCAACACTAGGCCAAACGGCATCCTAGTCATTTTTGGGCCGTGTTTCCGATCCATGGGACCCTCTGTAGTGCGTGCCGAATGCCAAGGTTTCGACGGAATTCCCCCCCGGAATTCATCATGACAACTATGCCACACCCACCGGGCTTTGCACGATGGCGGTGGAATCCCGTGGAACTCCCCGGTTTAAGCAATCCATAATACCGGACTATCCTGCCCAACTTGCGGGAGAAAACCTAGGACAAGTCAAGGAAAAATCATATTGTGGACGCATGTGTCTTTTATTATGCCTATAATTCATTATAGTCGCCAAAGGCTTTTAGGATTTGCCCCATGTCAGTTCGAACTCCGACTTCCCATTTCTTGCTGGGTTTGGGGTTTTTGCTCCTATTTGGCTCCTTCCCAAAAGCCGCGGACCTTGATGCCTCACCGATTCTCTATGCCACGGCCAAGGACAATAACCCGATTTCAAAGCTCCAGGAAAGCCTAAAATCAGGCAAAACCCAATTGCGCTTTGACCCGGGCTGGGGCTATTTGCCCAGTCTCCTCAAAGCCTTGGAGGTGCCCGTTTCGTCGCAATTGCTGGTTTTTTCAAAAACCAGCCTACAGCGCAATCGAATATCTCCCAACACCCCCCGAGGGCTCTATTTCAACGACGAAATCTACCTAGGTTTTTGTCACTCCGGGGAAGTGTTGGAAGTTTCCGTCGCCGATCCCCAATTGGGGACCGCTTTTTATACTCTGGAACAAGTTAAGCAAAAAACGCCTCGATTTCAAAGGCAGACCGATTCGTGCCTCATTTGCCATGGCTCCTTTACGACCCAAGGGTTTCCCGGACACCTTGCCCGGTCGGTTTATTCCGATCGGGAAGGCCAACCACTTTTCTCCCTTGGTAGCCATCGCGGAGAGCATTCTACTCCCTTGGAAAAGCGATGGGGTGGTTGGTTTGTAACGGGCACCACCCCTGGGCGTTTTCATTTGGGAAACATGACCTTGCCCCAAAGCACCAAAAACCCTCCCGAAGCCAATCCAATCGGTTCCAACATCACCGACCTTTCCAGGCTATGTGACACCACGGAATACCTTACCCCCCACAGCGACCTCGTTGCCCTTTTGGTGTTTGAACATCAAACCGAGGTCCACAATCGTATCACTCGCGCCGCCCTAGAAACGAACATTGCCCTTTATCAACAGAGGGAATTCGACACTATCCTCAAACGCAAAACCGATGGCTACACCGAAGGAACCTTTCGCAGGATCGATTCCGCCTCTGAAAGTCTCGTCGAATATCTGTTTTTCTGCAATGAAGCCCCGCTCGGAGGCAAGGTCATGGGGACCTCACCCTTCGCCGCCGAGTTTTCCGCGAAAGGTCCTAAAGACCAAAAGGGGAGGTCGCTTCGGGATTTTGACCTTTGCGAAAGGATTTTTAAGTACCCTTTGAGCTACATGGTAATGTCCCGGTCCTTTGAGGAGCTACCGGGGGAAGTAAAGGAAATGACAATTACAAAGATAACAGAGATTCTAAAAAAAGGAAGTAAGGAGGAGAAATATGCCCGCCTTACTCCCAATCATCGGGCCGCTATTTGCGGTATCCTCACCCAAACTAGCTCGGCATGGAAGGCAAGGCTTGAGCCAAAGTAAAGGGCACCCAAAATCGGCTGAAAAGGGCTAAGAAGCCAAGGTAATCCACATTTCCCCCGGCCCATTCTATGATTGCTACCCCTATTCTTAAAATTACGAACCGATACAACAGATCAAAGAGTAGGAAGCTCCCCTGCGCCACGCATTTTTCGGAGAAACCAATGGATAGCTCTTTTGATGGCCTATCATTGCCGGCCTTGATCCTCTTTGATTTTGATGGAACCTTGGCCGATAGTTATCCCGCCATTACCGCCTCGGTTAACCATACCCGCTTGGCCCACGGCCTTTCCCCTTTGGAAACCAATCTGGTCAAGCGTTATGTAGGCCGGGGTCCCGAGTATCTGTTGGGGAATACGGTTCCTGGCGTGGATTTTCAAGAAGCTTTTGCCCTTTACAAAGCCCATCATCCCACCGTCCTTGCTTCGGGGACAGTCCTATTGCCCGGCGTTCGGGAAATGCTTGTC
>SIAL01000063.1 GCA_009691815.1 Gemmataceae bacterium
ACGCCATACCAGCGGCCAAATACCGCATCGGAAGCCTGATCCCCTAGCAATTCCAGCACTGCGGGACGGGCCACCACGGGGAAAAGGCCCATCTCAAAGCCATCGAAAAGCCAACCCAATAAGGCGGCAACCAGCGCCATGGTTCGTGCGGTAGGAGAAGGGGCATTGGTCTGCATGAGTGCCTTTCAATGCGGACAAAAGGAAGGTTCCCCGGGTTGCGACCACCGAGCTCTTTTTGTTTTATGGGAAACCAAAGAACCGCATACCTCGCTGCCTAGGTCACCGGCATTTTTGGAAAAACGAGGGACGAATAAGGCCCCGCTATCCGGTAGGTACCCTGCTCCTACCCGGCAGTGAACCTGTTGTTAACTTGCCGCTGACCCGCCTCTTCCGGAGAAAACATGTCCTTAGGTAATTCAGACCCTGGAAGTAGCCTTGCGACGACTACAATACGCTCATGAGTTCGGGACTTTGTTCCCCGTCGGGCGGCATTTCGCGAACCTCGGAGATCCTGTCACACCACGCTTGTAGAAACGGAGAATCAAGCCACTCCTCGCGTGCCTTTTTTTGTTGGGTCGGCGACAAGTGTTTGAAATGCGGACCAAGGACAACCATATCCTCCGCCTTGAGCGTGCCTAGGGGATTGTCGCTTCCGACATCCTTGACAGCCTCCCGCAATAGGGGAAGCAAGCGTGATTCCTCGCAAGCCAGGGTAAGGTGAAATGGGCCAACCGACACGCTCCACCCCCGTTTTTTTAACGATGCTCCCAGGACGGAATTGATCAGCATTCCCAGCCAAGTCCAAACGACAACACTTTCCCCAAAACGCATGGTCACTAGCTCGTGTGCCGCGATCCCAAAATACCCGGCGAGGCAAGCTCCCACATCGAATGAGTAGGGTAGCTTGCGGGCATGGTAGTCGGGGGCTATGTCATGATCGCCGCCGCTTCGAATGCGCCGGGTGCGTGCTGTCCCTCCGGGTACTATGTCAAACGATTGGCCTGCAACCCGAATGCCGGCCGAAGAGTCGCTGAGCCCGGCGACCCTTGCCACGACCTGCCCACTGTCGACATCAATCAAGTCCATTTCGGGTGGATTGGCTGAAATGTTGGAGTAGATGCGAGGGCTTTGAATGAAGTCCCAGCCTGTGGAGGACGGCGTGTACACATCTGCTTGCTTTTCCAGGAATCCCGTCTGGACCAAATCGCCAAGGGTCGCCTGCAGCATCTCTTCGCTGATCGGTGGGGCGTGCACACTGGCAAACACGCCGGCAAACTGGTTAGAGACACGGCGATGCTTCGTGGTTTGCTGCAAGTAGGCGAGAACCTGCTGAAACAACACGGAACGCCGAAATGGGGCAATCGGACCTGTTGGCATTTCCCTTTTGGCCTGCCGGATCATGGCCTTGAAGATCACTTCACCGGATTTGTCTCGTGCCACTCCAAGGACTCGCGTCCGTCCATTCAAACGACGACAGCCACGACCAATCCGCTGCAGAAAGCTGGAAAGGGAAAAGGGTGGGTCCATGCAGATGACAAGGTCAATGTCCCCAATGTCGATGCCGACTTCCAGGGTCATCGTTGCCACGCAGATCGCATCCCGGTCAGATTTGAATCGTTCCTCGGTGGCCTCGCGTTTTTCCTTTGAAAGACTCCCGTGGTGGCCGTAAATTTGGCAGTTGGCAAATCGTCCAACCCGGAAATGGTTAGCACCTGTATCAACCTGTTTCCTGCTGTTGACGAAGACAAGGATTTTATGGACTTCAGGAAACTGGTCGATTGCCAACATCGCTTGTTTCGCCCGGTCTTGATCGTTTCCCGAAGCCAAAAGGATGTGTGATTCCACGACTCGCTGCCCGGCGACTTTTACAATTTCGGCTGTCGTTCCCAGATAGGCATCCGCCAACCGACGGGGATTGGAAACCGTTGCCGACATCGCCACGATCTGCAGTCCACCGAAGTGTTCGCCCCCAACATGATGCCTAAATACGGCAAGGCGACTTAAAAGAGTTCGCAGTTGATCGCCGCGGGGGGATCCATCCAACAGGTGGATTTCGTCCAGGAGGATGACATGCAACTTTTCAAGGGTTTGCCGACGGAAGGAAAGCAGAGACTCCACGGACTCGGGCGTGGTGATTACCACCTGATCCTCGTTGACCTGAGAAAAGCCATGGTCCGCCGTCTTTCGGCCGAGTTTTATCCGTAACTGGTCTAGTGGGCGACTAAGCCGCGTAAACAGGTCATTTACAAGTGCCCGGGTGGGTGTGACGATGAGGACGCTCAAGCCCGGCCATTTGTTACGGAGGAGTCGTTCGCAAATGGGTGCAACGGCGGCCTCTGTTTTCCCACCCGCGGTTGGGGCAGTCACGAGAACATTTTTACCATTCAGGATAAAAGGCATCGCCTGAAGTTGAACTGGTCGGAGGGAGCCAAAGGACGCAAAGAATGCATTCCAGGTGGCGGGCATCGCCTGATGCAAGGAACGGTGCTGGTCCAAGAGAAAGTCGAGGTCGTCGTGTGGCTCCATATGCGGGCATCCTTTCGAGCTAGTTGCCATTTCTCCAACGATCAAAGGCAGCGATAGCCGCTTGCACACCGGAGCGGGTGTTGCGATCCGCGGTTTTCCGCCAGATCCCAAGGGCCTCTTCGGCAATGTGGTTCAACTCGTCTGGGTTTGGCTCCCCCACTCCAAATGCCTCGGCAAACAGCGGAACGACAAATCCACAATACTCGATAAGTTTCCGGGGTGAGAGGGTGGGGACATCGGCTTTTTGAATCGGTCCATAATTGGACCAAGGTTGGTCGAAGAGGTCGTAATCGCGAGGAGTCATGGCTATGGCGATTCCGGTAAAGCATCGGGATTCCGTTGTGAAAGGAGAACCCCCACAGCGGATGCTATGGTTCATGCAGTCGGGATGATCGTTTTTCCCCCGGTTTCCCACCACGGCGGTGGCTCCCCAGATCAACCCACCCAGCAGGTTCCCTGCTTGAGCCTGTTGGGCCCAATTCAGTTCACGCCACTTTTCCATTTCGTCCATGATGATGATGAAGCCTTTGTACCCTAGGATGGTGGCAATTCGCCCCATTCCTGAAAGGAGAAAGCTGGCAAAATCACCTTGAGTCCCGGTGTTAAAGGCTGGCCATGTTTTAGACATAGGTTTTATCGCATGCCTACCTCGGGCTAGGTCAATCGGGTAGTTTGAATCGGCACCAAGTAGGCCAATAAGCTCCGGCTTGGCCATCAATTGCGGGTCGGAAAGGAGCCAAGCTAACGGAGGACAATCCACATGATCACTCAACCAATCCTGGCGGTGGTAAGCATTCCCTTGACAGTTCTGATCGAGGAGATCAGATACCCTTTGGGCGATTAAGCGAACCCCCTGGCCGATCATTCCGGGAATCCTCAGATTCCGCATGAGGTCGCGGTAAATATGATGCGGCTTGTTAAGGCAGTTTTCGGTCGCATCAACCTCGGTGCGTGCGGTAACGAAACAGCCTTCCCGGGCGACTTCTTCGAGCAAGTTCAAGGCAAAGGTCTTTCCCTGGCCATAGGCCCCTCTCAGGGTCAAGGCACCGCCGCCATCCTCTGAAACCGCTTTGAGGAAGTCCGTGATGAATTGGTTGGTTTCCTGAAAGCCAACGGCGAGTTTCCGGGTTTGGCCCTCGAGGGACGGAAGTCCCGTTCGAAGGGAGTCAATGACTTGGCGAGCCTGTCGTCCCGGACTTCCCCTAGGAAAGTGTGTCGCGGGCCCCAAGGGCTTCGATGGCTTCTGAGCCACCTCCTGAACAGGCTTAAACTGAGACCTCTTGTCCGGAGGAATGCGGTAGCGAACACCGCCGGGGGTTTCAACGATCCAGTCTGTGCCTTCGATCCGAAGCAATTTGCACTGGCCCAAGCGTTCATGGAAAAGTTTGGCATCGCCCGTGGACATTGACTTACTCTCCTTCGTCCTCCACGGATTTTGCCCCGACAGCTTCCAGTTGCAGCCTAACTCCTTCGATGATCTTTTGAGCCTCTTCCGCAGTGAGGTTGTGAATTCCGTGTTCGCGGAACTGCTGAAGGGCACGGACCCAGGAACTGACAAGGAGTCGACGGGTTCCACTGCCATTCATGGTGTGTCGGAGTGCCTGCTCGGCGACACACCGTAGGTTTTCCTTCAACAAGGCGGTATCCTTTGGGGCATTGTCGAACGCCGCTTGGAAGATCTCGGTGATCTTCTCCCCGATCATTTGCAGCAGATCTCGCTCTTTTAAGCCTTGCAGGGATTCAAGATTGATTCGGGTGGCAGGGCCACATCGTTGTTGTAACGCAGGATAGGCCGTGGCGAACTCGGTGAAAAATTCGGGCATTACGGCATATAAGAACAGGGTTCCCGGAAGTTCGCCGCTGTTGCAGCGATTGATGATCGTCAAGAGGTTCTCGCAAGCGACTTTCTGAGCCTTGCTTGACATCAGACTCAGGGAGCGGCGCGCCTCGTCAAACAGGAGGACCGTGCCGGCCGCCAGTTCAGACCGTTGAATGAGTTGACAAAGGGACCGCAAGAATCGAAACCCGCTGGCCTTGTCCAGCTTTTCGAACAGGTCAAGTTCTTTTAATCCTTTGGTGTCGTAGGGCTCGCCTCGCAAGTAAAAGGCAATGGTTTGAGCTTTGTGGGAATCGCCTCGAAGCTTTGCGAGCAAGTATTGGACGACGGCAGAACGGAAACCGGAGCTTTCGACCGGGGTGGCGGCAAGGCTGGTCTCGACCCAGACGATTGCCTGGTCGCTTAGCTCTTCGTTGGGGCTGCCCGAGAGAACGCCTCCAAACTTTCGGTCGAGCAACTGCTGAAGGGCAACTTCAATGCCGCGACCACGGTCGATAGCCGCCGCGGTTAACGGCTTGGCTTGGATCGAACGGGCCACCGCCCCGTAGATACGGTCGGGGCGATCTAGGGGACACTCATCCTGCGACAATTCGACGAAGGCGGTAAGGTAGTCGAGGCTCCAGGCTTCCTCCTGCATGCAGCGAAGGAATTGTGTCTTGCCGTTGCCGTAGTTGGCTTCGATCCATTTGCAGGCCCCGCCGCCATCTTGGTCTTCAAAAGCGGTAAGCAGGTCTTCAAGGTATTCCCTTCGGAGGCGGTGAATGAAGGCTTCGGTGCCGACATTCAGCAGCTTGGCTCCTTGCTTGGGAGGCTGTCCCGATTCACTCAGCGAGTGAATGATTCGGGAGGCGGTGCGGCGGTCCGGGGTATCGGCCATGGTGGATTCCCTTTTTCTTGCAGCCAGAGTTTCGGTCACATTTGCTGAAGGATTATCGCTTGGTAGTAGGTTCCCTCGCCAAATCCGCAGGCGACATTGCTTGGAATAAAGATCGACTTTTTCGCGTTCCTGGTGTTTTCGATCACCGCTGGCTCCAGACGGCATTGCATGGGCGATTCGAGATTGTCATCCGACTGAAGGAATTGCCTTAGCTCAATGATGAACCGGGTCAAGGAATAGTCGTCGGATCCCGATTTCTTTGCGGAGTTGCTTGCGGTTGTGTTTCGGATGAGGCACATCTCACGGAATGCGGCGGGTAGCTCGACACGAAGATCTGCCACCAATGAGCGTGAATCCCGACGGGCACAAGCCACTCGAATCGCCTCGTGAATGTCCTTTCGAAATCGCGCAAGGTCCACCCAGGCGTCAATCAAGTTTGCCTTCAGGGCGGTGGCCTGAGCCACAATCGTCTGGACGCTCATGGGTAAGTCTTGAAGAACAACAACCTTGGCGTATTGGATGGCCGCGGTTTCCTTGGTGAGGTTCGTGACTACCACAAAGGGCCCTACCCCAAATCCATCCGTCATGGCTTTGAATTCGAGTCGAGCGCCCTCGCAGGCATCTCGCAGGCCGCTGGGGAATCTCTCATGAAGGTTGCGTTGAAAACTCCGTAGCTGGCCTTCGAATGCGTCGATTATCTGTGAGGCATTTGGAGCTTCGGGAGCCGGCTTTGCGGCTTGAAGGTCGCTCAAGAGCAGGTTGAACGGAGCAGTAATGGAGGGTTTGGTTTTTAGGGCCTTCTTGGTTTTTTCGAGTCTTGCCTTCAGCTTGGTGATGTAGCTGCATGAGTCCTTAAGCTGCCGCTGGATCGTTTCGATCTTTTCGAGGAAGGCTTCCGCGGAGGTACGAGCTCCAACCGCGGGTGGGAGCTGCCGCTGAATCGGCTCGATCCCTTCGAAGAAGGGGCTTGCATCGGGCGTACTTTGCTTACCAGGCATGGGCTACCTCGAGGATCAATTGGATGGTTCTTGGTTCGACCATGAACCGTTAATGTAGTGTTTCCGGCCAAGTGGCACAGTGGATAAGAGAGGGAAAATGTGGTGTTTCAGCGCGAAATCCCCAATGACCCTTTTGTCAGGGGGGTTGGTTGCCCCCAAGTCGGCATAGGTCAGGCTCCCCGATGTTGGGGCGGCTGGATCAACCGGGTCGATATTCCCATTCGCATAGCCGGGTGGGTTTCGGCCATCTTGGCGGAGGTGGCCCCAAAGGATGTGGCGGCTAATATCCCACACGAGGATCGATTACCGCCAAAAGCTTTTCCCCGGCGGCAAAGCGACGGACATTCTCCCTTTGCAACCGCCAGGCACGATCCAGATAGCCCGTTGTCAAAAACGGGTTGGCGCCTTTTTCCCGATCGGCCTCCAAGGCCAAAATTTGCCTTGCGGGCCAGTTGGCCACCACCATGCCGCCCTGTTTTTCGTGGGCGGTAACCAGGTCGCCGGCCTGATGCGCGGCAGGCCCCAAAACCACAAGGATTGTTTCTTTTTTGAGTTCCGGAAGCGTTTGGGGAATCAAAGTGCCGCGGCTTCCGATGGGCGAACAGGCCACCACCACATCGGCATCGGCAACCTCGTCGATCAGCGAATCGATCGCCACCCGTTTGGCAAATCCCTTCGGGGCCGGACCCGTTTTCTCCTCGACCAAGACAACCCGGGAACCCATGGTGGAGAGCCTGCGGGCAAGAACTTCGCTGGTGGGAGAATTGCCCACTATGACGATCTTTTTACCGGACATGGTAATCCGGGCGGGTTTTTGGGCGTGGACCTTGCCTATCCCCGCCATGATCAAGCCCAGTCCCGATTCACTCCGTTCCGGAGCCGCTATCCCCTCGGTCCCGGTAACGGTGATTTTGCCCCCCTCGGAAAGGTGAAGGGTGCCGGAAGCATCGGCAAGATGGATCCATTTGCAATCGGGCTTTTCAGGAAGACCGACAAAACCAATAACGGCATCGATGGGAAATTCCTTCGAACGACTCATCTCCACTGCTTCGGTGGCCGTCCGAGCGGCAATGAATTCGATTTCCGGGGCGACCCGTTTGAGTTCTCGCAATTTGGCCGGCGGAAGCGACGAGGGAACAAGGATTCGTTTGGGGGCTTTCCAATCTTTGTCATCCTTGGACGGGGAGGCCCCCTCGACGAGGCCAAACCCCTCGCGCAGGTCCCACGGGGCAATGGTGCCAGTCAACTCGGCGTAGACATGGGCGATGTTGTCGGCCTTGACCGCGACGCCTGTCCACTCTTTGTACCAGGGAATGTCGATTGCCGTTTTAGCGTCATCAAGGGTTTTGTTCTCGCGAACCGCTTTACGCACGGCGTCCCTTAGCTCGATGAAATAGCGTTTCTGCCTTTGAACCAAACCCGGGCCATCCACCGGACCATGGCCGGGACAAATCATTTTGGGGGCAAGGGCCTCCATTCGTTCGAGGGCTCTCACCCAAGAACCGGAATCGCTATGGCCCATGAAGTTAAACGCCCCGTTGACGCAGGCGTCCCCGGTACAGAGGATGCCATGCTTGGGTATCCAGGCGACCGCATCCCCCGAGGTGTGGGCGTGGCCCATGAACAAAAACTCAACCCGCTGGGTGCCATCGTCCAAAACAAGTTTGTCATCGAAAAGCAGGTCGGGAACGCGAAAGGTGCTTTCCGCGACATCCTTGCGGGCATTGGGGCCCTTTGCGGCATTGGCAAATTCTTTGGCGTCTCCCTTCATCTGTTCGGCACAAAAGCGATGGCCAATAACGGCGGCCCCCTCAGCGGCCCACACTGCGTTGCCCCAAGCGTGATCGCCATGGTGGTGCGTATCAAAGACATAGCGGATCGGTTTCTTGGTTGTCTTTTTGATTTCGGCGATAACATCCCGGGCCTCTTTGGGGAAGTTGGCGTCGATCACCACGACATAGTCCTTGAAAACGATCCAGGCGTTGTTGCTTCCGCCAAAGGGGAGCAGCGGGTCGGTGGCCGAGATTTGGGAAAAGCGAAAAAAGACGCCGGGGGCGACCTCCCGTACTTCGCTGTACTTCATGGCGGGTTTGAGGCTGGTCGGGGCGGGATCAACCGCTTGACTGAAAGTGGCACAAAAGCTGAACAAAACTAGAGCAAGGAAACGCATGGGGAGGGTCCTCCGGAAGGCGATCGACGCAGTAAGATGGCAGGAGGGATATTTCATGGGAAATAGCTCCGTTGGGCAATCCCTGATTGGTAAAGATTGCTTTACCAACCACATATCCGTTGAATGTGGGCGAGGCTGCCATCTCTGGCCCAACCGTCCAGTTGGGCCGGGTCTTTGAGTTGTTGGCCCCTAGAACGATCCACCCGCAAATAGGCCGAAGTGAGGTCCTCAAGGTTGGACAGGTCCCCCCAAAGTTTTTCAAGCTGGACCACCGGGAAGATGTCCTCCTGACCCAAACCCCACCGCCTTTTAACATCCTTTATGGTTACATAGGTGGGAATCCTAGCGGCCAATTGCCGAATAGCCTTGGCCAAAACAACCCGATCTCCCGCCAAAACCGCCTTGCGATCCAAACCAAGATAGGCAAGAAATCGGTCAATATGCACCCAAGTGGTAAGGCTGTTGTAAAGGCCCAGTCGAAACTCGGTGGCATCGTCAGGCTGGGCCAGGCCTTCAATGATGCGGGGCCTGCCCGCGACCCGACCCAGGCCCCCGCCATGGTCTTCCACCCGCTTGGGAATCACCTCAAAAGCAATGGTCGCCCCGGAGGCTTCCACCTTTTCCAGCACCAAGGGGCAAACGGTCGCCCCCAGACAGTCGATGTTGTGAACCATTAACCATTGGAGGCTAGGATTCGTGACGAGCATCTCGGCAAGCGTTCCACTTAGGATGAGGTTCGGCACTTCGTAAAAATGACCAGGTGGGTGAAACCTTTGCAGAGGGATATTGTCCACATAGTCGGTCGCCTCGCCCGTGGCCTGACACCAATCCATGATGGCCCGGCGCGAAGCGTCACGCACCTTTTGTTTGTTATCGTCCAGCTTGGCCTGGGCCGATTCCTCCCAGAGAAACATCAGGTCCCTTCGGGTCGGAATCAACCGGTGGGCGATGGATTGCCCAGGCGAGAGCCTGACATCGACCTCCTTGAGCAGGTCGCCCACCTCGGGCAAATGGGCTTCGATGGCCGAATGGGTCAAATAACTGGTGGTCACCGCATGCGGGATTATGGCCCCAAAATCCCGTTGCGTTTTCGCCGTTTTCGCCAAGTGGACTTCGAGAAACGAACGATGGCGACCCCCAATGCCCACAAAGGGGTTTACCGCTTTGACAACGCCCGCCCCCATGGTCCAGCGCGAACCGACGCCCCCGGCAAGACTGACAACGCCGACCCTGCCCTTGGTGATGATTTCCCGTCCATGTCCCGAATCTGTACCAAGGGAGCCGGTGGAAGCATCCAACCAATCCTCGGGTTCCAGATCGCGAATGTCCAAATCGATGGGGAGCCGATTGCGGACAAGCCCGATCCGTCCCCGCATTAGGTCGTCCCGATTTTTGGCGTGTTGAATCGGGTCAAATCCGAAGCGGTCCATGATCTCCCGCGCCTGAAGGTCCCACTCGGGGGGACGGCCAAGACCACTGATATGTTCGCCCGGAAACACACTCGCCGTCATCGATCGAAAGACTTGATTGTTGGACACACCGTTACCGGTGGCGGCTTCCGGTTGGGCGGCAAACAGGTTGAACTCGACACGCCTTTGGGCCTCTACGGGCCGACCGGTTACCCGCGTTTCCGCCAATACCTTGGGGACCATTAAATCCATATAGGGGCCACCCATCACCGCCTTTTGGCCCCGTAGCAATTCGGCAAAGGTTCCCATTTGGTTGATACGAAAATCATAGACCACGGGATCCATGGCAAACGGCAAAGTGTCTTCCATGTGCCGTTTGGTTTTTACTAGGATTTCCCAAAGTTCGTCCCGTGCCCTGGCATGGCGGGAGGGATCGACATAGATCCCCATTCCCCCGCCAGACATCCCCCCGAGCATTTGAAATCCCCAATAGTCACGGGCAAATGTCGCCTTCGCTTTTTGAATAACCGCCTCCGTAAAGGCATTGGTCACCCAAGGGATTATCGACGCCAATGGTCCGTTCCAGTGGCGATCGGTCAACCCGGCCAGTTTGCGAATATCCGCAAACCGAACCGCCTCTAGGATTTGACCATACAAGGAAAGGCTCTCCTTGCGTGCCGACCACTGGGGACCGGATCGTAATAGGTGATGGGTCGTCACCATGTTCAATATCGGACCCACATTTTGCGCCATGCCGCCGTGCATCGGGATCAGGCTTTGGGAAAGCCTTTCGGCAAAAAGGTCCGTATCAAATACCGGATCCTCTTGATGAAGAATCGTGTGCTTGGGCAACAGGCGGCCACGGCTAATCCCCCATTCGGGATCTTCCTCGGTCGCTATTTGCCCTTCGATCCGTTTGATGCCGGGGAACACCCCGCCCGAGTCCTGCCACCCTCCTCCGGAGCCACCAAGCCACTCTCCCAATATCGCCCGGGCGACAACAAGTTTTGCCTCATCCGTCAAAAGGCCACCAACCACCGAAGCGGTTTGACCCGAGGCGCGCATCAAAAGGCTAATGAGCGAGGCAAGAAGGTTTGTCGATACCGCCAACCGGGATCCCTTAGGGATCCCGCCCACGCGGCTTGAAATTTCGATGCCGAAACCCGGACGAACAATCCGCCCCAAAATCTCGGCAAGGGACAAATCCGTCCCTTCGACCGAGGAGGGGATCAGGCCAGAAGCCACCACGGCGGCCTTGACCAAGCCCAAATGGTCGTTGCCAAAATTGAACAACTCCGTGAGAGTTTGCACATCTTTTGTGTCGCCCAAATCGATACTGGTCAATCGTAAAAGTGGCTCGGGGATGACTCGCAACCAAGTTGTGATCGGGGCTACGGGGGAACTGTCGCGACCATGGACGCCAAGGTCAACCGAAATGTTGACAACTTTGGCTCCTTCGGGGAAATCCATCCCCAAAAAAAAGATGTCTGACCAACAAGAATGGGTCAGATCGAGCCGAACCGGGGTTTTCTCACACAAGAGGGGAAAAAGACCGGTCGCCTGGTCCCGCTCCAACAGTACGGGAGTAATACGAAGCGGATGCTCCGCCGCCGCGCCCAAGCGATACATCCAGCGATTGCCGCACAGTTGCCTCACGGATTGGCGGACCTGATCCGCCAGATCCTGATACGCGCCCTGTTCGTAGGCTTGGGCCAACAAGCTCGCCCCCGCCCGGGTCAAATTTGGCCCTATGGGAATTCGGGCGATGGCTTTCTCGAACTGGCGCTCAAAGAGAGCGAAAAAGGCGTCTTTATCAAGCAACCCTTCGCCACAAAGAGTCCGATCCTCCTGGAGCCTGAACCGGCAAACCCCGTGAAGGATGATTCCCGCTCGAACCCGATGGTACAAATTCAAACAGTTTTTGCGAAACGCCTCAAGCCCGGCAAGTTCCACCAGCAACTCCGCCGTGGGCATCGACATGGCCACTTCCAGCGAAGGCGTATCGCGAATCGCCGGATTTTCGGAGA
>SIAL01000064.1 GCA_009691815.1 Gemmataceae bacterium
GCCTTCAAAAGGGCACCGGTTTTCTTCTTCCAATCTTCGGCATCACCCTTGGGACAATCATTTTCGGCCAAGGCGGTTGCGTATTCAACCAGTTTGTCTTTATCTTCGGTGGTACCCTTTTCGCCACAAGCAGCCTTGCAAAGCCCGTCCTTTTGGACCGCTTTCATGACTTCCTTGATGGTGTATTTGGCTTCTTTGTTGAACGCTGAGGCGCTGAGGCCAATCATGCAAACCAAACCGGCGGCGAACGCTCCGGCAACCAAACTGCGCACATTGAACATGGAACCGTTATCCTTTTATGTGAGTTGAGGAGGAAAAAGGCCTCTAGAGGGCCTCTGAGTGTATAGGAGGATTCCAAATCATTTTCCACCCCCAATAAAAAAAAGGAGCTGCCCCGGGAACTGGGGGCATTTTTTCGTCGAAAAAGCGGGGTTTTTACCCCTTTTTATTTGCTTCGGTCAAGGGAGGAGGAGTCTGGACGGCCCAAAAGCTGGGTTCCCGCCAAGTTAATGGGGTCCCCATCCACATGGGGAGCAGATACATCTGGTTTTTTGTCCGAATCGGAATCTTTACGAAAGGAGGCCGGAATTCGGAAAAAGAGGTTGGGGAACGCCATGATAATGTTTCGTTTGATGTTCTCTTTGGTGGTCAGGTCCGCGGAGAGTTGGATCCCATGGGTGGAGGAAAACCCCAAACCCAACGAGAAGGTGTTCTTGGGTTTATCGTCCATAACCTCGGTGACCCGAACGCCTGCCCCGGCGGGTTTGGCCGGGTCAACCTTGGGTTTTTCGATTTTGGTTTGGGTGATGAATATAGCGGGATTGTAATTGGCTTCGTTCACTTTGATGTTTGCTTGGATTTTTACCTTGGATTTGTCTTGGGCGATTACGGTGCAAAGTGCCATGGGCAATGTCAGAGTCGCAAGTAGCATTCGGTACATCATAAATGTCTCCTAGTTAGATCTAAAATCAAACCAATCTAAAATCAGGACTTGGGTTTCAAAAGATGGTGGACCAATGCGGGGGGAAAATTGGCCAAAATGAGACGGGTTGCCCCGCCCATTCGCTTGCGAATTTCCCCGGTGAGTCTGCCAATGCCTCTGAGCCTTTGACGCGTTTTTGAGCCCACAAATGGCAATTTGAGCGTCTGGATGGCCCAATATTCGAAATAGGAAAGTCGACCACCTGGTTTGAGCAAGCCTTCTAAGGAGTTGAACATTTGCCCGACAAGTTCCGAATCGAAATTGTTAAACGGCAACCCGCAAATGATCGCATCGTATTCTTCATTTCCTGGCAAGGTGACAAGGTCCGCCTCGATCACCCGAATCCGGGAACGATGGGCCGCAAAATCGGCTTCATTCGCAACTAACTCGGACATGGCCAGGGCAAATGCCGGATTGATTTCCACCGCGTCGAGTGTGTCGCCTTTGATCATTCGTTTGGCGATGATACGGGTCACCGGTCCGGTTCCAGGGCCAACCTCGAGTATTTTCAGCGGCTTTCTGTGGGGTATTGCAAGATGTTTGGTTACCTCGAATGCCAAAGATTTGCCGCTGGGTAAAAGAGCCCCTGTGGTGTGAAAATTGCGCCTAAATTCCGCCAGGAATGTTTTTGTGCGGCCAGATAAAACCATTGAATCCTCCGGAGCGGAAAGCCTTGTTCACCATCGATTTGGATGATTATTCATCCTTTGAACAAGTACCATCCGCGCCAAGTCGGCAAGGAGGGCAATTGCTCCGAAATCGGGCTCACCATGAGGAAATCTCCCCTCCAAAAGCCTCGAAAGGAAGCAATGCTCTAGGCACGCCGACTTTGGCAACCTGCCGCATAACTTGTCGACTGGGGAGAAGCAAGGCGAATAGGGGTGAAAGGGTTAATCGATGGCTACTTGGTCTAAACAAACCGCAGTCCATGGAAGGTATTTCAAACCCTATCTTGATCATTCCGTGAATCCTGCCACAGAAAATCGCCCTGGCGACAAAAAGGGACCGGGTGGCGGAAAGATCAGTTTGGGTTCTCCATCAGCAACCAATAAACGGTTTATGGAGTTGATCTTTTCTTACGCGTTCACGGGATTTCGGGCATAAGCGGGTATAGCAAGTTTAACAGGCTACTGGAATTGGTCCACACCATTCCGGGATGAGTCGAGGGGCGGGACGGTTTGCTAAGTTTATGAACAAAGCCGGACGCGTGATCAACAGGGAACAGGAATTTATCGTTTGGGTTTGTGTATTACGAGCCGGAAGCGTGAGCGGACAAATGAGATTTCTTCTTCCGCCGGGTCACCTTCGGCGGGGAGTCCTTGCTCAACCAAACAACCCCGGCGTTAAACAGTGATTCGGCCTTTCGCAAATCAGGAAGTCCGCATTGGGTGAAAGTACTA
The DNA here is from genome assembly GCA_009691815.1 of Gemmataceae bacterium. GTDB lineage: Bacteria > Planctomycetota > Planctomycetia > Gemmatales > Gemmataceae > SYLG01. Next base: position 2,383 of record SIAL01000064.1, read on the forward strand.
TTTGGCCAATATCTAACACGACCCCTTTTTCCGGTAGGCACTTTACAGCGGACCCAACTGACGCACGGACTCAATTGGTCCCAGCGACGGACGGTTTCAGCTGCGAAGGGTTCCCAACTTCCACAACCCATTGAAATGGCAGGGAAAGAGTGGATGATGTAATGTACCAGCGACGGACAATTCGGCTACCGGCGAGCGGTGGATCTAATGGGACTTTTCCTCGTAAATTGGGAGGTTTCTGGAATTCCACCCGGCAACCCACCAGGCCGGGTTTGGTATTGAAAGCTCTGATCAATAAAAACCCGCACTCACACATCCCGGGGCGCTGCCCAGTGCCCCGGTTCGTAGGAACGCCTTAGTAACGCGTCCGCTTCCTTGTCCTTGGGAAAGCGTTCCGCCAAGGCATCAAACTCAAGCGTCCGACCCAGTCCCACCGATATATTTCCCAAATGGGCGATCGCCGCCGATAAATGCCCAACCTCGGCGGAGGCGTTGGGTTTCGCCTTACCCCGGATCGATTCGAAAAAGTTGTCGTGGTGAGGCTTGATGTCCACCTTTCCTGATCGTTCAAGAACCTTTTTGTTTCGCTCGCCAAACAGCGTCCAACCCGATCCCTTGCCCAAAGTCATCATCCCCTTCGTTCCATACCAGGCGTTGCCGTTCTCGTGACCTTCTTGAACATAGGGGGACCAATCCCGTTGCTCGAACACCAACATTTTGCGCTTGAGCGGGCCGCCTGTCGGGTTCCATTCATAGGTGCAGTACATTTGGTCGGCGAACTGTTGATCATCATCAAAAAAGTATTTACCGCCCGCGCCTTGAATGCGGTCGGGATGTTTGGTCACGCCAAGCCCCCAAAGCGCGATGTCCAGTTCATGCACCCCATCATTGCCAATGTCGCCACAACCATAAGCCTTCCACCAACGCCAAATCGACGGAAGCATATTGGTCCGATACGGCCCCCGTGGTGCCGGGCCCTGCCACATTTCAAAATCTAGGTTCGCCGGGGGCGCAGTCGGTTTGGTTTTTCCAATGGAGCCGCGCTTTTGGCTGTTCCATGCCTTGGCACAAAGCACCTCTCCGATGGCCCCCTCTTTTAACTTGGCAATGGCCTCTTGCAAGTGCGGGGCGCTTCGGGATTGGGTACCCACCTGCAACACCTTGCCCGACCGCTTGGCGGCCTCCACAAGAAGGCGACCTTCTCGGATGTTATGAGAGCAGGGCTTTTCAACATACACATGCTTGCCTGCATCCAGAGCCAAGATCGCGGCGGGCGTGTGCCAATGATCCGGGGTGGCGATCAAAACCGCATCCACCTCCTTGTCCTCGAAAACATTGCGCATGTCACGGGTGGTTTTCGGCTCAGGCCCCGCCCCGCCCACCACTTTGGCCGCCTGAGCGAGCCGGTCCCTATCGACCTCACAAATCCATCTCACCCGCACATCTTTTCGCGCCACCAAGGCCCGAAGGTGATTGCCTCCCATGCCGCCAGGCCCGATCAGTCCCAGCCGAAGTGTGTCTGGAACTTGGACCGCCTGAGTCAACCCCTGGGTTGTCACCACAGCCGCCGATGCCGCCACAAAATTTCGTCGTGAAGTCAACATACACGCTCCTTAGAGGGGTGATTCTTGGTGAGAGACATCAGATGTTTTTCTAAGGACTTTTTCCCGTGTGAAGAAAATATCGCCGCCAAAAGATCAAGTTTCCGATGTATCCGATTGCCAATGGGTTCGACACCGGACCTCTATCCCCCCTAGACTAGGCCGCCATCTTGACCCCTTGACCGGATCCGAGATAATGCGTTGGTTGGATCCTTAAGAGCCGCACGCATCAACGACGTGGTCTGGCCACCATAAGGTGTACAGTAGGTTAATATACAAGTAGGTGTGACAAGTTGTTTGGGGGGGGAGACAAGGCCATGACAACGAAACGACGGAAATTTAGCGGGGACTATAAGAAGAAAGCGATCCGGTTGGTGACCAATAAGGGGATGAGCTTTGGGGAGGTAGGGAAAAAGCTTGGAATTCGGGAAACCTTGCTTAGGAGCTGGAAATCGAGGTGGGACAAGCTGGGTGAGGATGCTTTCCCTGGAAATGGGAAGTTGTCGGCCCGAGACGCCGAAAGGGCAAAAAGGATCGCGGAAAATCGCCGTCTTCGGAGAGTAGAGGGCATTTTAAAGAAAAGCGACGGCCTCCTTTGCCAATCCATCAAACTGAGATTTCGGTTCATTAAGAGCCATCGGAAAATCTGGCCGGTCCGCCTGATGTGCAAAACGCTTGAGGCTTCCCATACCGGTTTTTATCTGTGGTTAAAGAGGCCGGAATCGACTCGTTCCAAGAGGTAAAAGGCTTTGATTTTAGGGTTTGCGAAGTTCATGAACAAAGCCGGACGCGTGAGCAGACAGAAGACAGGCGGTTATCGTTTGGGTTTGTGTTTTACAATCCGTCTGCATCGCTATGGTAAAATTCGGGATGGATGAGGGAGGTCTTCACCCAAGCCCGGTTTATCCTTGCAGTTCCTTGAGAGGTTTTCCATCCGCAGTTTTCCAGTCAACCCGCCCGTTTGAGGACCGACCCTGAACAACCCCTGCGGCCGTTGATGGGGATGAGAATAAATAGTCTTGGGTGAAGACAAGGGATTCACAGGCAGGTTTCAAAACACCATTAGATTTAAGCGCGGCCCTCAATTCCTTTAGATACCCGTGGCACGAAGTAACTTCGGAACTAACGGCACCGCTGCCCACTTGAACGACAAAACCATCAGGGCGTTCCATGCCCTGAGCATTGATTCCCTTGGCCTTGATAAAAAGAAGATTGGCATTTTTTTTGAGCGGCTCCGCGGCAGTGAATGCGCTCAACCCGAGGACCGGAAAGCAAAGCAACATTTCTCCAAGGAATCCTTCCGCATCCGCCGCATCGGCTTCGGACAAGGACGGAAGTGAAGGAGTGTTTCCATTTTCCAGAACGCATCTTTTGGCCCTAGTTGCAAGTGAAATCAGGCGGGATTCGATCCACTGCACATGGGCTTTGTTAATGTTTTCGTCCTTACTTGTGAACGCGATGCAACTGGTCCAAAATTCCTTTTTGGAGGCATGATCTTCCAGTCGAGGTTTAATCGGATCACCTTCACCAATATAGCACCGAATTAACCCGGATTCTTCTGGAGGTCCTACGAGGACATAGACCCCTGTTCTGGCTAGGTCTTTCCTATCTTTTGCGTTAGAAATAAGCACACGGGGAATAACAATTCCGGCACCGCTCCAATTCGACTTCTCAATCGTTCGGATCCCCTCTGGATCGCCACCGGGTAGGAAAATTTTGATCGAATAGGGCTTGTTCATAGTGCCATTGCCTTTGGTGTACCTTAATTCTAGTTAAGCCTACCGCATAAGGGTCACAAGGCAATCTACCCATCCTCCCTTTGAAGGTCGCGAAGGCGTTTGTCCAAACAGGCCAAGGCCTCCAGCTCCTTCGGCCCTTGGATTTCATGACGGACAGGGTCCACTAAAGCCAGAGAGGTGACGGAGTCCAAGCAGTCAAGGTCTCAAGCGTAAAGGGTGATGGGGCGTGTTCCCTTATAGGCGGCGATTTTGCGATCCAAACCAAACGCTTCAAACATGCACCATGTCAACTTGTGAAGGACCACCAATTCCAAACCTGTGATAAGGACCTTGTAAGGAATATCGTTTTTGCCAGGTTTCATGTCAGCCTCCTTAAAAGATTACCGGGAAGGGTAGGATGGACAAGAGAGTAATAGGAGTCATGTTAGCGAAATGTGACGATCAAGATTCATTTATCCAAAGGGCCTCCTTTAGAGTGGAATTCCGGCTCAAACAAACGGCTATGGCGTTCGTCGTGAAGTCAACATGAGCACCTCCTTAGAGAACAGGTTACAAAAAGCCTTCATTTGCTCCTAATGTACCCGGTGCCCATTCCAAAGAATTAGATCACCGGGGCCGCGTGAAACGCCTTGCGAAGATCCGCCACAGTACACCAAATCACCCACGAACGGTCCTGACCGGCGATGCGAAGCCTCGGCTCCCGAAGAGTAGAGCCGATTTCGTGACAATCGACCCCAACCATCGTCGCCAAAAAAGCACCGAGGCGAACCGGTTCCACTTCCACGAGGAAGCGACTAGGCGATTCCCCAAAGAGAACCGCAGTATCGTCAAGGCTAGGACATGCCGTGGCAAGGCCGACAACATCCAGACCAATGTTGCCTGCAATTGCCATCTCGGCAAGAGCAACGGCGACACCACCATCGGAAACATCGTGACAGCTTTTCACAAACCCGTCCCGAATCGCTTGGTGCAACGAATGAAAAGTAGCCAAAGCGGCCTGATCATCGACAAATGGAACCGACCCCGCATCCAGAGGATCCAATCCATGGAGGGACTGCCAGTGGCTGCCCGCCAAGGCATTTCTTGATTTTCCCACGAGGAAAATCTTGTTTCCCATGGCCTTCAAGTCCATGGTGACCACTTGGGTTTTTGAAGCAACCTGCCCCAATGCGCTTATGAGCAGAGTAGGCGGAATGACCACCCTTGTCCCATCGTGATTGTACTCATTGCGCAGGCTATCTTTGCCCGAGATAAACGGCATCATCCAAGCAACCGACAGGTCATGACACCCTTGAGCCGCACGCACCAAAGCGCCCAACTCCTCGGCCCTATCGGTGTTGCCCCAACAAAAATTGTCAAGCACGGCGATGCGAGCGGGGTCGGTTCCCACGGCGACCAAGTTGCGAACCGCCTCATCCATTGCCGCCTTGGCCATGGCATAGGGATCTATGCGACCCAAACGAAACTGGATACCACACCCAACGGCAAAGGCCTTGCTCGATCCCAAAATCGGGGCGACCACCGCCGCGTCCGAAGGGCCATCGTGCATGGGGCCAACCAACGGTTTGACAACACTTCCCCCTTGGACTTCATGGTCGTATTGCCGAATAATGGCTTCCTTGGTGGCGATTTCCGGAGTGGACAAAAGGGCCAACAGAGTTTTGGAAAACTCCTCCGCCACGGGTCGCGCTGGACCACCCTTGGCTTTGGGGGGATGCCAAGACGCCTGACGAACAATTGGCGGGCGACCATCATGGAGAAACGCCATGGGCAAGCGGCCAACCTCTTCACCATGCCACCTAAGCACCAATTCTCCGGAGTCGTCAAAGCGGCCAATGGCGGCGATCTCGACCTCCTCGGCCGCGGCGATTGCCTTGAACTGCTCCCAGGAACCATCTGGAACGGCAAGTACCATCCGTTCCTGAGACTCGCTGATCCAGATCTCAACCGGGCCAAGGCCTTCGTATTTGAGAGGAGCCTGATCGAGGTCGATCACGGCGCCCAGTTTTTCGCCCATCTCACCGACGGCCGAGCTGAATCCGCCCGCCCCACAATCGGTTACCGCGTGATACAGTCCCAAATCTCGGGCTTTAAGCAGCGTGTCCATCAGTTTTTTTTCGGTGATGGCGTTGCCTATTTGAACCGCCCCGCCGTCCAAACTTTCCGACTCCGCCGTTAGTCCTTCGCTTGAGAAAGTCGCCCCATGAATGCCGTCGCGGCCCGTTCGCCCGCCAAGCGAAACCACCAGATCGCCCGGGATCGCCGCCTTTTCCACCATTCCCACGGGCAAAAGTCCGACAGTGCCACAAAAAACCAGCGGGTTGGCGACATAATCCGGATGAAAACAGACGGCGCCATTGACCGTGGGGATGCCCATGCGATTGCCATAGTCTCTAACGCCTGAAACGACGCCCCGCATGACCAGCCGTGGATGCAACACTCCCGGGGGAAGGTCGGCCGGTTTGGCATCGGGCATGCCAAAACAAAAGACATCGGTGTTGCAAACCGGTTTGGCGCCAAGCCCTGTTCCCAAAATATCCCGAAGCACCCCCCCCAAGCCGGTGTTGGCCCCACCGTAGGGTTCGATGGCCGAGGGGCGGTTGTGGGTCTCCACCTTGAAACAGAGGTGATAGTTTTCATCAAAGCGAATAACGCCGGCATTGTCAGAGAATACGCTGACACACCAATCGTCGGCACCCAGGCGTTTTCGTACCTCTTGGGTTGCCGCAAAGATCGTCTCCTTCAGCATATTTTGAAAGATGACAGTCCCCTCGGGCGAGGTGAACTCAATCCGGCCCTTGAGGGTCTTGTGCGAGCAATGCTCGGACCAAGTTTGGGCGATCGTCTCCAACTCGATGTCGGCGGGTTCACGCGCAATCCCTGCATAAAAAATTTGAATGGTGTGCATTTCTTCAAGGGTAAGCGCCAATCGCCTTGACTTTGACACGGCCAAAAGGGCTTCGTCGCCAAGGGCCGAGATGGGCACCTCGACCCGTCCAAAGGTACCCGGTTTGCCCCCTCCCAGTTGGGTTAAATGGGGGCGACCCTCGTGAATCTGTTCGACCGCTTCGTTGGCTAGGATGCGCCGTTCCAAAAGCCGCTGATCCGACTCGTTCAAGGGCAAGCCATAATAGCGGCGAAACGATCGGGCCGCTTTGACTGGATAGCCGAGTTCTCGGGCGTGTTCGACAATACTCATCGCCGCCGGATCCATCACCCCGGGCTTGAACAGCACCGTGGTGCGAGGGAGGTTGGTTGGCCTATCGACACCTATCGACATCCAGTCGCCAGTTATGGACATCCAATCGCCGGCGATGGGACCGACCCGGCGAACCTGGGCCACCATGTCCGTGAGCATGGTATCCGCCAGCAGAATGATCTCCTTTTCATCGAGGTCACCCTCGATGAGCCAGCCCCTTGTTGCCAGATCGACCAGCCCCAAAGGCTCGGTTCCCCCGGAAAGAAGCCGAAAATCCTCGCGGATCCGTTCGACACCACCCTTGCCAAACCGACCCGCAATTTCAACTTCCCAGATCATCAACGCCTCCGACCCGGTCTGGGGAGGGCGCGCCCTTGGAAGGGGAATGCGCCGGTGACCCCGGACCGCTTGTGTCCTAAGTTGGTATTGTACAATTTTCCCCGGCCGGACCCGCTTTCAAGGGCTCTTGGGTAGCAGCTTGTATCCCAGGACTACTCGCTTGGGCATTTTCCTCGGAGTGATTCATGCGCGCAAGGCAATTGACGGTGGTGGAACCCTATAAAGTAGAGCTTCGCGAGGTCACGCTAGCCGACCCCGCTCCCAACCAAATTTTGGTGGCAACCGAGTGTTCGGCGGTGTCCGCCGGGACGGAATTGGCCGTCTACACAGGCACCCACCAATGGCTCAAGGACCCCACCCTGCCCGATTGGAAATTTCCCTTTCGCCCGGGCTATAGTGCGGCGGGCCGGGTACTCAAAGTCGGTTCCGAGGTCAAAGACTGGCAGGAAGGGGATCGGGTTAGCTATCCGGGAAACCATGCTTCGGCGGAACTCTTGACCCTTGGTCACGAACGCGGGCGCTTGTGGAAATTGCCCGAGGGGCTCTCCGCGGAAAAGGCTTCGTTGGCCTGCATCTCGCGCTATGGTTTTGGCGCCGCGGTTCGGGCAGGCCTAACCCTAGGTCGGTCCGCCGCCGTGCTTGGCCTTGGCATCATTGGCCAGTTCGCCGCAAGGGGCATGGTCGCGGCCGGTTGCTATCCCGTGGTTGGGATTGACTCGGTCTCCATGCGACGAAACGCCGCCTTGCAAGGGGGGATCAACCATGTGATCGACCCCACCGCTGGGGACACCCTTGCCCAACTCAAGGAAATCCTAAAGGCCCGGGGGGCGGAGGTGGTTGCCGATGCGACCGGGATTCCCGACGCTGTGCCGGTGGCCATGTCCCTTGCCGTGGACGGGGGGCAGGTGATCGTGGTGGGTAGCCCACGGGGCAAGGCGCAAAATGTCAACTTTTATGACGACCTGCATCGACGCTACATTGAGGTTTCGGGGGCCCATGGCAATATGCTGTTTGAGTCGGGGCATCACCGCCTTGCCGGGACTTGGGACATCAACAAAGCGCAAAACTTTCTGTTGGGGGCACTTGCTTCGGGCCGCCTTTGCCTCAAGGGGTTGGTCACGCACAATCTCGCCCCCGCGCAACTAGGCGAGGCCTATGAGGGCCTGCTGAAGGATAAGGACAATTGGCTGGGCGTGGTGCTGCATTGGGATCGGTAAAAGGAGCAGGCACAGGGAGTGTGCCTAGTCCTTTCAACCCCTGAAAGGGGGGAGGCGGTCGACTAGCCGGTGATTTCGGGAACCACCCGGCCATGGACATCGGTCAAACGAAAGTCCCTGGCGGCATGGCGATACACCAGTTTTTCGTGGTCAAATCCCAGTTGGTGCAGCAGGGTGGCATGAAGATCGTGGACATGAACCGGGTTCTCCTCCGCCTTAAACCCAAGCTCATCGGTGGAGCCCACCACCCCCGGACGCACACCTCCCCCGGCTACCCACATAGTGAAACCATAGGGGTTGTGATCGCGCCCATTGAGCCTACCTAGATTCGACCCGGGGGTCGGCAATTCCACCGTCGGGGTTCGGCCAAACTCGCCTCCCCAAACCACAAGAGTAGTCTCTAACAAACCCCGATTCTTTAGGTCGGTTAAAAGCCCGGAAACGGCCCGATCCAATTCTAGGGAAAGGCGACGATGATTGGATTCCAAATCGTCATGACTATCCCATGGTTGGCCCGGTCCGTGAAACACCTGAACAAAGCGAACTCCTCGTTCGACCATCCGCCTTGCCAGCACCATTTGCCGCGCTTGGACCCCCTCTCCATAAAGCCGCCAAGTACTGGCACTCTCCTTGGAAAGGTCCATAGCCTCGGGCGCTTCCATCTGCATTCGAAAGGCCAGTTCCATGTTTTTTAGACGCTGTTCGGCCACCCGATCATTGGGAGAGTTCATCTCCTCTAGCTGTTCCAAGAGGGCCATCTGTTTTGCCTGGGCCGTCATCGGATTGGCGGGCCGTAGTTGGCCAATCAACCGTTCGGGGCTGGTGTGCCTTGTGTCCAAATACGAACCCTGATAAATGGCAGGCAAAAAAGCGGAGGTCCAGTTTTGGGCCTCTTGAATCGGCTGGCCACCGGGGCAAAGCGCCACATAACCGGGCAGATTTTGGGCTTCACACCCCAGACCATACAACACCCACGAACCAAAACTGGGGCGTACCTGCCTCGACTCGCCGCAATTCATCATGAGGAGGGCTGGCTCATGATTGGGAAGATCAGTCCTCATCGACCGAATGACGCAAAGATCATCCGCGTGGCGGGCCGTTTCTTGGAACAATTCACTAACAACCAAACCGGATTGGCCATATTGGGCAAATCGAAACGGCGAGGGGAAGCAGGCCCCTGTTTGTCGCTCGGTGGGAAGGTTTGGGCGGGGCAGCGATTTTCCGGCATAACGGGCCAGCAAGGGCTTTTGATCGAAGGTGTCCAGATGGCTGGGGCCACCATTTAAGAAGATATGAATGACGGCTTTCGCCTTGGC
>SIAL01000065.1 GCA_009691815.1 Gemmataceae bacterium
TTGGGCAGCAAGGGGGAAAGCCTGCATCGCTCCAAAAACCAAACATAAAAGCCAATAACGATTCATGGATGGAGTCCTTAAATAAAAATGGGGCTTAGCCATCATTTTGGCAAAGATTAGGTAAGACTTCAAGATTCACCGGCTGGGTAAACCTGCAAAATTGGATCGAGTGTGCAACTTTTTTCGGTTGTAACGATTATTTGCCCAGCCTTTTTTGAACCAATCCCCAGCGGAGTTTGCACGCAAGGATTTCTTAAGAGCGCCCCTCTTGACCTTGGAAAACCAAGCCTTTCCTGAGATTGGAACAAACCCATCGTCTGTTTCAAAAGGAGTGGGCGGCGGGGTTTTTATCCCCATTGCGTAAAAGTTGGCTTGGCCTTGGTGCTAGTCAACCCATGGTTCCCGTGTACACTATTCCTCGAAGTGTCTTTCTCACCCTCCTCCTGTTCTTGGAGCTATCCCATCATGCGATTTATGACCTATTCCCGCTGGCTTTCCGGTGCCTTAATTGGACTGGTGGCCGGATTTTCTTCCGCCGTGGAACCAAAAATTCCACCCGCGAAATTCACTCAAACAACACTCGACCCCAAGTTCAACTCCGAGGGGGTTACGGTCGCCGACATCAACAAGGACGGGAAACTGGATGTCATCACAGGAGAGTTTTGGTACGAAGCCCCCTCGTGGAAAGCGCACCGAATTCGACCCGCCAAAGCCGATTACAAGGATGGTTTACAGAGTTATTCCGACAGCTTTATGTGCTGGTCGGAAGATTTCAACAAGGATGGTTTCCCCGATGTGGGCGTGATCAGTTTTCCGGGGAATCCCTGTTTCTGGTATGAAAACCCCAAAGAGGGAGAGGGCCTGTGGAAGGCTCACCAAATCTGGGATAGTGCCTGCAATGAAACTCCCCTTTATGCCGACCTTTTCAAGGATGGCAAAAAGGTATTGTTAATGGGTTTCCAACCGAAGGGAAGCCCCGGCAATCAGGGTCAAATGGGTTGGTTCACCCCCGGCGAAGATCCCAAAGCCACTTGGGATATGCACGCAATCAGCGTGCCCAGCGAAAAGGGCAAGGAAGTGCCCGGGACGCAAAAATTCAGCCACGGTCTTGGTGTGGGCGACCTCAATGGCGATGGCCGAAATGATGTCATTTGCACCGGCGGGTGGTGGGAACAACCCGAAGAGGGCCGTACCGCCAAGGGGCCATGGAAGTTTCATCCGGCCAATTTGGGCGAGGCTTGCGCGGACATGGTGGTGATCGATGTCGATGGCGATGGATTGAATGACATCATCAGCAGTTCCGCCCACAAGTTTGGTATTTGGGCCCACATTCAGCGAAAAGGGGGTGTTAATCCCACCTTTACCAAGCAAGTTCTTTTTCCTGAACTTGTTTCGGAAACCCATGCCCTGCATTTGGTTGACTTGGACAAAGATGGCATTCCCGATGTGGTTACCGGAAAGCGCTGGTGGTCACACGGTCGCTCTGAGCCCGGCAGCGACAAGAGTCCCACCATCAATTTCCTGAAAGGGAGCAAGAACAGCTCGGGCGAGTACAAGTTGACCCCCTTGGTAATCGGCAAAGAATCAGGCGTTGGTACTCAATTCGCCATCATTGACTTGGATGGCAACGGCAAACTGGATGTGGTTACTTCCAATAAAAAGGGTGTTTTTATCCACCTTCAGGATTAAGTAACCTTTATTTAGACAGGGTGGCGACGAAAATAGTTCGCCGCCACCTTTTTAATCGACCTTAAAACCAAGGTAATCGACCTTAAAACCAAGGACACTTTTACCGATCCAGGAGATTGCCATGGTTGGTGCTTTCGTTTTGCTCTGTTTGGGTGCGGAACCCCTCCCCCCAAAAGTTACCCAAGCGGTAGCCTCCCAAATGGCCTCTTTGGTTCGGGATTATAACCACCTCCATCAAAACCCGGAATTAAGCCTTCAAGAGGTTAAAACCGCTGCCTTCCTTGCCGAGAAAATGCGTGCTTTGGGTTTTGAAGTTACCGAAAAGGTAGGCGGAACCGGTGTCGTTTGTGTTATGAAAAATGGCCAAGGGCCCGTGGTTCTGGTCCGAACCGACACCGATGCCCTACCCATTCTTGAACGAACCGGGTTGGACATTTCCAGCAGGGCACAGGGCAAAAATCCCGCTGGGGAGGCTGTCCCCGTCATGCACGCTTGTGGCCATGACATTCATATGACTTCATGGTTAGGGGCTGCGACGATTTTAGCCCAAGACAAAGACCTTTGGCAGGGAACCTTGGTCTTTATTGCGCAACCCGCCGAGGAGATCGGGGTTGGCGCAAGGGCGATGCTTGCCGATGGGCTTTTCACCCGTTTTCCCAAACCGGATTTTGCTTTCGCCCTCCATGTGGATGGGACCATTCCCCACGGGGAAATCGCCTATTCGGTTGGTCCGGCCCTCGCCAATGTCGATTCGGTTGACATTACCGTCAAGGGAAAAGGGGGGCATGGATCGCAGCCGCATCGATGCGTCGATCCCATTGTTTTGGGTGCAAAAATTGTCCTTGGTCTGCAAACAATTGTCAGTCGAGAAAATGACCCCTTCCAACCCGCCGTAATCACGGTGGGATCTTTTCATGGTGGGACCAAACACAATATCATTCCCGGTGAGGTGAAGCTCCAAATTACGGTTCGGTCCTTTTCCGATGAGGTCAGGGCCCGGCTTTTAGAGGGGATTCGGCGCACCGCAAAAGGCGAGGCGATTGCCGCGGGTGCCCCTGAACCGTTGGTGGAAATCCGTGATCATGAATTCACCCCCGCCCTCATCAATGACACCGTTTTGGCCACGGAAACGGCTCAAACCCTTGGAGCCACTTTTGGAACGGACCGGGTAAAAGTTCGGGCCCCTATTCTGGGGGGAGAAGATTTCAGTCGCTATGGCCGGGCGGGTGTCCCTGTTTTTATGTGGTTTGTAGGAACCGCAAGCCCGGAAGCCGTTGCCAAGGCCAAGGGACCTGGTGGGGTGGCTCCCCCTTCGCTACACTCCGAGTTTTTCGCTCCGGTGGCACAGCCCACCATCGAGGTTGGCGTGAAATCGTTGGTTAGCGCGGTCCTTTCCAAGACGAAAAAAAAATAGCCTTTGGCTAAGCAAACTCTTGGAAATTGGATTCTTACCAAGGGAAGGGAATCTATGCTTGTCCAATGCCTGACACCCGCTAATTCAATAAGAGGACTTCTCCCGTTTGGTCCTGCCGCTCGGTTCAAAAAACGCTTTTACCAAGTGTTGTTGACCCATCGGGAGCTTGGTCCCCTGCCCCAATCCTGCGCCACCTAAAGGCTCCACCAATAGAGTGCCCGAATGCAACTTGTAATTACCGATTACACCTTTCCAGACCTTTCCATTGAGGAACAAATTTTTTCGGGCACCGGGTTTACCCTTGTTTCCGGTCAGGCAAAAACACCCGAAGCCCTGATACCCCTGGTAAAAAACGCCGACGCGGTCATCACCCAATTTGCCCCTGTCAATGCTTCGGTGATCGAGGCCATGGAACGAGCCAAAGTAATCGTTCGCTACGGGATTGGGGTGGATAATGTGGATCTCAAAGCCGCCCGTTCCAAAGGAATTCCCGTTTGCAATGTCCCTGATTATTGCATAGATGAGGTTGCCGACCACACCCTTGCTTTTCTGTTGGCAACTACCCGGCAGGTTGTGCCTCACTCGGTTGGGATCCATGCCGGAAAATGGTGTTTGGCAACCCCCATTAGCGGAATCAAAGCCCTAAGGGATATGACGGTGGGTGTCGTCGGATTTGGAAGAATTGGCAGAGAAGTTGTGGCCCGCTTAAAGGCCTTCAAATGCCGAATTCTGGTTCATGACCCGGTTGTCGATCCGAGCCAAATTGCCATGGTGGGGGCGGAACCGGCAACCTTTTCTGAAATCCTTAACACCTGTGATGCAATTACCCTGCATTGTCCTTCCACCGATAAAACTCGGGGGATCATTGGCCCCGAAGCGTTGAGCAAGATGAAACCGGGAGCCATCCTGATTAACTTGGCGCGGGGGGATTTGGTTCAACCAGATGCCTTGGTCGAGGCGTTGAAATCGGGCCGACTCGGGGGGGCTGCCCTGGATGTTTTCTCGCCGGAACCCATTCCAACAGGCCATCCGATCCTTGGCATGACAAATGTAATCCTGGCGCCCCATATTGCCTCCGTGAGTGTGCCCGCCGTTCGCAAATTACGAGAAACCGCGGCGGGCCTTGCGCTATCCGCCCTTCGGGGTGAAGTCCCTGCCAATATTGTTAATGCTTAAGCAGGATTTTTGAGGATCCCATGTCCACCCCACCCCCATTTATGAAACCATTGCGGATATTGCCCACTCTGCTTGACGGTTTTTGTCGAGAAGCCCTCGCGGCGGTGGGATTAAGCAAAACCAATCAGGCGACCGTTTCGTCAGCGTTGGTTTTGGCCGACTCGATGGGTGTTTTTACCCATGGAACCAAACTGCTGATTGGCTATCTCAAACGCCTTCAAGGGGGTGGATACCAAGCCCATGGCCTACCCAAGGTCGAACGCGAAGGTCCGGCTTGGGCGGTTGTCGATGGCGCCCATGCATTGGGACAAATCGGAGGTACATTCGCCATGAATTTGGCAGTGGAAAAAGCCCGGACTTGTGGCGTCGCTTATGTGGGTCTGAAAAATACCGGTCACATTGGGGCGGCGGGATATTATGCGGTTTTAGCCGCGCAAAAGGATATGGCGGGAATGGTTTTAGGCAACGATATGCCCAGTGTCGCCGCCCCGGGTTCCCGAGGTCCCGTTTTGGGAAGCAACCCCCTAGCCTATGCGGTTCCGGTTCCCGGGGGTGATCCCATCCTTTTGGATATGGCCACATCCGCCGTGGCCGGTGGGAAAGTTTATGCCGCCTACCAAAGGGGCGAACCCATTCAAGATACTTGGCTCATAGGTCACGATGGTAAACCAACCACCGATGGAAGCCTTTATCCTCATCACGCCGCCCTTGCCCCGATGGCGGGTCACAAAGGCTATGGGATCGCCCTTTGGGCCGAGATCCTTTCCGGCGTGATTCCGGGGGGCGCCGTAACTTGGCAAGTGGGCAGTTGGATGTTTGATGAACCTTCCAAACCATCGCTGCACAATGCGTCCTTTTTGGCGATAGATGTCATGGCCATGTCCAGTCCCGAAATCTACTCAAAAAAGATCCAAAATTTGGTTCATGAGATCCAAAACAGCCCGCCCGCCGAACTCTCCACCCCCGTCATCCTTCCAGGACAAAGGGAATGGGCGCAAAAACGATCCTCGGACCAACTAGGGATTCCATTGCCTGAGGATGTTCTGGCCAAACTGGATCAGGTGGCCAAGGAATGGAACCTCAACACCCCATGGCCCCGTGCTTAGGATTGTTGACTTTTAGGTAGTTTTAACGCAGGAGTTTGTTATGAAATTGATTCGGCATATTGATGGATCCGGGGCCAAGGCTTATGCCCGCCTTCATGAAAATGGTTCGTACACCAAGATCGAAGGATGCCCCTTTGGTGAATACAAGGATTCCGGCGAATCGGTGGCACCCGGAAAAATTCTCGCCCCGGTTGAGCCACGCGACATCCTTTGTATTGGTCTAAATTATCGTCGCCACGCCGAAGAAGGCAAGCAAGCCCTGCCTGAACATCCGGTACTTTTCATGAAGAATTCGGGGGCGGTGCAAAACCCGGGCGATCCCATTGTTTTGCCCGGAACACTGAAATCCGATTCGGTCGATTATGAATGCGAATTGGCGGTGATCATCGGCAAGAATTGCCACAATGTTTCCAAGAAGGATGCTCTTAAATATGTTTTGGGCTATACCTGCGCCAACGATGTCAGCGCAAGGGACTGGCAAAAAAACGGCGGGGGCGGGCAATGGTGTCGCGGCAAAACCTTTGCCACCTTCTGTCCCTTGGGACCTGTGCTGGTCACGACCGATGAAATCCAAAATCCAAATGCCCTTGGAATTCGCACCATCCTAAATGGCAAGACGATGCAGGATTGGAACACCAATGACATGATTTTCGATGTGCCTAGCATTATTGAATTTCTCTCGGCAAGCACCATGCTACGCAAAGGAACGGTGATCTTAACCGGCACCCCGCACGGAGTGGGTTTTGCCCAAAATCCGCCCGTATTTCTCAAGGCGGGAGACCTTGTTAGCATTGAAATCGATGGCATTGGCACGCTTACCAATCCCGTGGTGGAGGAAAAGACCTCCTAATGCGATGCCTTGGGTTGGATCTGGGATCGACAACAATAAAAGGTGCTGTTTTAGATTTAGAAACGGCCACCCTTTCCCATTTCCAATCCGTGCCGTTTCCGGCCCCTATCGAAGGCCTTGCACCGGGATGGCATGAAGTTCACTTGGGCGAAATCCTATCCGCAACCCGCTTGGTCTTGGAAAAACTGAATCAGACCGCCCCCGATGCGACAAATCTTTTTATCTGTTCCCAGATGGGCGGCTTGGTCCTTTCCGATGATTTGGGAACTCCCTTAACTCATTACCTTTCGTGGCGTGACCAACGGACCCTTGCGGAACACTCGAATGGCGGTTCGCTCCTAGAGGAGACCCGAAACCGACTAGGCGAAGAGTGGTTGACCCGAATGGGGGGGGAACTCAAACCGGGTTCGGCAACGAGCCTTTTGTTTTGGCTCGCCCAAAAAGACAAGCTTCCCCCACAAGGAACGGCCTCCTCGCTTGGCGAATGGGTGGTGGCCAACTTAACCAATAACTCCCTATTCATGCACCCTAGCATGGCGATTGGGTTGTTGGATTTGACGATTGGCGATTGGGCCTATGGGGCGTTTGAAAAACTGGGGCTTTCCTCACTCAAATGGCCTCAAATCCCCAAAGACCTGGTCCCTGTGGGAACAGTAAATGTCGGCTCAACCAAGCTCTTAGTCCATCCCGCCCTTGGTGACCAACAGTGCGCCCTTTTTGGAGTTGGACTATTACCCGGTGAATTGTCCATAAATGCCTCGACGGGCTCACAAGTGAGCCGATTAAACGCCCATTTTAACCCCGGTCCTTTTCAATCCCGTTTCTATTTTGATGATTGGAAATTGGACACCATCACTCATATCCCGGCGGGCCGTTCTCTCAAGGCGATCGTCGATTTACTGACCGAAATACCCAATGCTCAAGGTAAATCCGTAGATCCATGGGGATACATAGCTTCCGTTCTGGAAAACGAATCGGTGAACGATCTGGATTGCGGTATCTCCTTTTTCCCGGGACCACTAGGCGAAACAGGACATCTTAAAGGCATCACTCTGGAAAACCTCACCGTGGGAAAGTGGATGTTCGCCGCCTTGACCTCGATGGCCAGCGGTTACAGACTTTGTGCCGAAAGGCTTGGACCGCTATCCTCTTGGAGTGGGATTGTGGTTTCCGGGGGACTGGCGCAGTCGCTTCCAAGGCTTGGAACGCTTATTCAACAAAACTTTCCTGGCCTTCCCATTCGCCATAACACGGGAATCGAAGAAACGCTAATGGGTCTGCTTCGCCTTGCGCAAAAAAACTTGGGTACGCCATCAGCTTCCACCATTTCGGGAAATTTTCCATGAACGAAACGGTAACCGGTTCCCTCGATTCCAAATCCTTGGAAAAAGCGACCCTGCTGAAAATATCTTGGCGAATCATTCCGTTCATTTGTGTTCTTTACATTTTCAATATTCTTGACCGTTCCAATCTTGGTTTTGCCCGACAGGCCATGGAGGTGGACATTGGGTTAACTAAGGCGGCGTTTGACATTGCTTATGGCCTATTTTACATCGGCTACCTCATTTTTGAGATTCCTTCTAATCTGCTTTTAACGAAAATTGGGGCTAGGATTTGGATTTCCCGGATCATGATTACTTGGGGACTTGTCTCCATTCTTACCATGTTTGTTCAAGATGTGTTTCAACTGAATGCGGTGCGAATCTTGCTGGGGGTTGCCGAGGCCGGCTTTTTCCCCGGCATTATTCTTTACCTTACTTTTTGGTTTCCCGCCCGCGAACGAGCCAAGGTAGTCGCCCTGTTCATGGTGGCCATCGCCTTTGCCGGCGTATTAGGCAACCCGCTTTCGGGCCTAATCCTTCAATACCTCAATAAGGTGGCCGGGCTTAGCGGCTGGCAGTGGCTTTTCCTTTTAGAGGGCCTGCCTTCGGTGTTACTGGGACTTTTTGTCCTAAAGTTTTTGCCCAATGGACCAACCGATGCCCCTTGGTTAGATGCAAAAGAAAAAGCTTGGCTCAAAAACACCCTGGAAGAAGAGGCCAATGTTCGGCTGAAAAACCGGGGAACCAACCATGTCTGGGCGATGCTTGACCCCCGCGTTCTGCTATTAACTTGCCTCTATTTCACCGTGGCCGTGGGAGCCAACGCGTCGGGCGCATACCTTCCCACCCTTATTGCGCAGCATTTCCCCAAAAGCCTTCCCTTTCAAGTGGGCCTTATCAGTGCTTTGCCCCATGTTTGCTCTGTAATACTCATGATTCTTCTTTCCCGATGGTCCGACAAAGTGGGCAGACGCAGCCCGTTTGTCGCCCTAGCCTCTGGCCTCGCGGCCTTGGGATGGCTAATCGCATGGCGAGCTGGTGACCCATGGATGGCCCTTGGGGGGCTTTGCCTCGCCCAAGCCGG
This sequence comes from Gemmataceae bacterium, assembly GCA_009691815.1. Classification (GTDB taxonomy): domain Bacteria; phylum Planctomycetota; class Planctomycetia; order Gemmatales; family Gemmataceae; genus SYLG01. The sequence goes on from SIAL01000065.1 coordinate 8,642, forward strand.
CATGATGTCCATGCTTCCTGTTTTTTGGCCCCTACCCAGTACCTTTTTGGGTGGTGCCGCCGCCGCGGGGGGAATCGCCTTTATTAACTCGGTTGCCAATATCGGGGGCTTTTACGGCCCGACAGTTCTTGGAAAATTCGGCTTGGAAGCCGTGGCCTTGACCATGGGAATCGGAACGGTTTTGGCACTGATTGCGGGTGTCTTTGTAGAACCCAAAAAATCTATTCAGGAAAGGACTTAAAGCATGGGTTTGGGAATTTTTGACCTAAGTGGCAAAGTCGCTATCGTTTCAGGCGCAGCCAGCGGAATGGGGCGAGCCACGGCAATTGCTTTGGCGGAACACGGCGCAAAACTCCTCTTAATCGACCTTAACGAAGAAGGTCTTAAACAGACACAGAGCATGATCGCGGCGGCAGGGCCAAGGCCCACCATCCAGATCTGCGACACTTCGGATCTGGCCATGATTGGTAAACTCTTTGCCAAGCTGGATCTGGAAATGGGCCGAATCGATTTTTTGGCAAACATCGCGGGCGAGGGAATCCTCGCCAAACCGGAAAACATCACTCAGGAACAACTCCTAACCGTCTTTCAAAATCTGGTTTTTGGCCGATTTGCTATGTGCCAAGAAGCGGGAAGGCGAATGCTTGCCCAAGGAAACGGTTCCATTGTCAACATCGGCTCATTGGCGAGCAATACGGCCTTGGGTCGTGGGCACATCGCCTACAGTATGGCAATGGGCGCAGTGGTGCAAATGACCCGTGAACTTAGCACCGAATGGGCCAGAAGGGGCGTTCGGGTCAATGCCATTCTTCCCGCTCAAGTCATGAATCCGTCGCTTGAAAAACGCATTGCCGCCGATCCCTCCATGGAACAAAAATGGCTCTCGGGAATCCCCCGGGGAAGGCTAGGTAATCCGAAAGACATTCAAGGGTTAATGGTGTTGTTGGCCTCCGATGCTTCGTCATGGATCACCGGCACCCTGATCCCTATGGATGGTGGGAATTTGGCAATGAATGCCGGCGGCACCATCGGTACTTGATAACAGACTAAAACCATTGATTATTTGGGAAAGACCATGACACTAGACAATTTAACTTTGGCAAAACTGCTGCGCACGATGCTCACCATTCGGCTTACAGAAGAGGAGTTGGCAAGGTGCCACCAAAGGGGCCTAATCCACGGAGCCTGCCACACCTATGTTGGACAGGAGGCGATAGCAACGGGTGTTTGCGCCAATTTGGATATCAAAGATAGTGTTTTTAGCACACACCGGGGGCATGGCCACGCCTTGGCCAAGGGTATGCCTCCCGCCGAGTTAATGGCCGAGCTGTTTGGCAGATCAACAGGATGTTCCCGTGGCCGTGGCGGAAGTATGCACATTTTCTCGCCCGAAATTGGCATGATGGGAACCAGTGGCATCGTGGGTCCCTGTATCCTCCAGGCGTGTGGCGGCGGTTACAGTTCCAAAATACTTGGCAACAAAACCGTTGGTGTTGCTTTTTTTGGGGATGGCGCGGTGAACAACGGAGCCTTTCACGAAGGCTTAAACATGGCCGCCATTTGGAAACTTCCGGTCCTTTTTATCTGTGAAAACAATCAGTTCGCCACCGAAGTTCCCTTTTCTTACTCAAGCGGAATCCCTGATGTGGGGCGAAGGGCCGCAAATTATGGCATCCCGGGTTTTGAGGTGGACGGAAATGATGTCTTGGCGGTCCACCAAGCGGCACTTGAAGCCGTAACCCGAGCCAAGGCCGGGTTGGGGCCAACCCTGATTGAATGCAAAACCTATCGCACAAGAGCCCACGCCGAAGGTATGGGCGATTTTACCTACCGCACCCGAGAAGCTGTCGAGGAATGGAAGAAACTCTGCCCCATAGAGCGGCTAAAAAGTCGCATGATTGCCGAGTTTGATTTCACCTCCTCCGCCATTGAACAGATTGAAGCCGAGGTCGCCGACTTGGTGAAACAGGGGCGGGACTTCGCCGAATCCAGCCCCCGGCCTGACCCCGCAACAGCCACGGATCATGTTTACTCGCCCATTTCACAATCTATCCATGAACCCGCCCCCAACGCCAATGATCGTTTGATTACCTTTGCCCAAGCCACCCTCGAAGCCCTCACCGAGGCAATGGAGGCCGATCCCAACATTTTTGTAATGGGGGAAGGGATTGGTGTTCGAGGAGGAAATTTCCGAACCACAGCCGGCCTCTTTGACCGCTTTGGACCGGCTCGCCTCTGTGACACCCCCATTTGTGAAAGAGGCTTTGTGGGACTGGCCTGCGGGGCGGCAATGACCGGCACCAGACCCGTGATCGACTTTATGTTTGCCGATTTCGTCTTGGACTCGATAGGCGAGATTTTTAACCAAATCGCCAAAATCCAATACATGTCCAGCGGCCGCCTCACCATGCCCGTTCTATTAAGAGGCTGCATCGGTATAGGCCACTCTGCGGCAACGCACCATTCCGGCAGTTATTACGGAATGTATGCTCAGGTTCCCGGGCTGGTGGTGGTGGTTCCTTCTTCCGCTAGGGATGCCAAGGGCCTGATGAGAACAGCCCTAAAAGGAAACGATCCGGTCCTCTTTTTGGAACACCGGGAAATCCTGCAATCCAAGGGACCGGTTCCTGAAGGAGATTATAGCATCCCCTTTGGCAAGGCTTCGATTGTCCGAAGTGGCAAAGATTTGACGATCGTTGCCCTTGCCAAGATGATTCATTTGGCGCAAAAAGTCGCCGAAGATTTCGCCGCCAAGGGGGTATCGTTGGAAATCATTGATCCACGAACCGTCCTACCCCTTGACACCAAAACCATCCTCCAATCCGTACAAAAAACGGGGAGGTTACTCATTATCGACGAAGCCCCCCCATCCTGCGGATTTGCCGCAGAGGTGGCAGCGTTGGTTAGCGATGCCGGTTTTGATTTCCTTGATGCGCCGATAAAAAGGCTTTGCGGAACCTTTGCCCCCACCCCCTATAGCCCCGAACTCGAGGCGGTTATGGTCCCCTCCGCCAATGACATTACCCAAGCAATCCTATCCCTTTTGGAGGAATAAACATGGCTTTTGAAATCCGTGTTCCCCGATTGGGCTGGTCCATGGAAGAGGGTACCTTTGCCGGGTGGCTCAAAGCCGAGGGCGACTCGGTTCGCGC
>SIAL01000066.1 GCA_009691815.1 Gemmataceae bacterium
TTATCACCCTCGAAGGCGGCAGCTTGGCCGCGACCTTGAACGCCGTGACCTATGCGAGTGCCTCGGGTACTTGGATGTGGGCCGTTCCCCAAGGGACAAACCTTTTGGACGGAACCTACAAGGTTACCGCCATCACAGAGGACGCCGCAGGCAATGCGCAAACGCGCTCCCCGGCGGTTTTGTTGATCACGCTCAATCGTGTTGCACCCGCCGCCCCCGAAATCCTTGGGGTTCTCAAATCCGATGAAACCTTTGGCGATGCCACCAACCAATCGGGCCTGACCATTCGGGGCACCAGCGTTTTGGGTTATTTGGTTTCCGTGTTTGTAAACGACCAATTGGTTGGCTATGCCATCCCGGAGGCTTCCGGCCAATGGACGCTGGACAATTCTCAACAGACCTACCCCGATGGCTCGTACCGGTTGACCGCTCAGGCGACCAATCAGGCGGGTTCGGTTTCCCTTATTGGCGCTGCCTTAACGGTCCAAATCCTGACCACCGCCCCCGTCGCCCCGGTCATCACGGGTCTAAACCCGGCCAGTGTAAACAGCCTGATTGCAACCAATCGCCCTACCATTTTGGGCACCTCGGCCCCCAATGTCTGGATTCATATTTCCATTGACCAAGGGGCAGGCATCGGTTCCTTCGTGACCCGAGCCAACAGCCTTGGAAAATGGTCCTTTCGAACTACTGCATTGGCCCAGGGGCCGGCCGGTGTGTCGGCTCTTGCCAAAGACAACGCCGGCAATCAAAGCAGCGTGTCCAATAGGATTAACTTTATTGTGGATTCGGTCGCCCCGGAAATCTCGGTCACCGGCTTGGGACCAAACGCCCTGTTCAACAAACAGACCATTCCTCTCTCCTTTGGGGGACAGATCACCGAGGTCGGTGCGGGGATCCATTCGGTTTATACGACTGTTTTGGGACCCAATGGCCTCTGGTATGACGGCTCGGGTTTTGTTTCCTCGACCCCTGTTTGGCAACTGGCTCAGATTTCCGGCAACGCTTGGACCTCTGCCATACAGCCTTCGAAAATGATCCAGTCCCTCGCAAACCCTAATGGTACATATGTCTTAAGCGTGGGGGGATTCGACAACATCGGGAATTTAAGGATTGTCCAATCCAATACGCCCAATACCCTCTTAGCCCTGCTTGAATCCCTCAGGAATATCCGAAATGCCGAATTTGGTCCGGGGTCCGTCAACGATCAAATCACCGATTCGGTCACGACCTTTGGCTATTCGGATATCCGGCCTACCGTACCCACCTTTGCCATCCTTCCCGGTGCCAACAACACCCAGCTAGGAACGCTGGTCTTCTCGGCCCCCGTTACTGGCTTGACTCCTTCCGACTTTGCCGTGACCGGCGGAACGGTAACCTCGCTTACCGGTTCGGGCGCCAACTATTCCTTCACCCTCACGCGCGTTGGGACGGGCCGTTTGACCGTTTCGGTTCCCGAGGGTGTGGTTACCGATGCCTTTGGCAACACCAACTTGGCCTCTAAATCCATTGCTCGCGTTGCCACCTTTGATACCTTTACCGTGTTTGGCACCCCGGCCGGTATCGCCCCAATCGTAACCCTCAAGCAAGCGGGCGGACCCACCAAGGTCCATTTGGCTTTCGGGTCGGCCTTCAAGGGTGGCGTTCAGGCCGCGATAGGCGACTTCAATCTCGACGGCGTTCCTGATGTCGTGGTCGCGCCCGGCAAGGGTGGTGGTCCCAACATCCGCATCATTGACGGCGCCACGGGTGCCATCGTCAGAAGCTTTATGGCCTTTGATTCCAAGTATGTGGGCGGGGTCAATGTCGCCACCGGGGATGTCGATGGCGATGGCATTTATGACATCATCGCAACCACCAACGGCGGCATCAAGGCACAATTGCGGGTCTTCTCGGGTCGGTCCGACAACGCGGTCCTCACTCAATTCAACCCCAATCCTTATGGTGGGTTTTCCGGGGCCCTTGCCGTCTCGACAGGCGATTTCAACGGCGATGGTCTGGCGGACATCATCACCTCGGCGGGTGCCTCGGGCGATGTCCGGGTCTGGTCGGGCAACAATGGCGCCTTGGCCTATCAGTTTGCGGCGATCTTGCCCACTAGCCTTGTGGCCCCCATCGTGGTTGTTGCCTCCGCCGATACCAATCGCAATGGGGTGGCCGAGGTTTTGGTGGGAGTCAAAGGCTCCGGTCGCACCACCATCCAAAGTTGGGATCTGGGTTTGAACACCACAAATCCAACCAGCAACATCCAAGTCACCGATCAGGTTTTCCAATCGACCTTTTCGTTGCCCCCCACCGTGGAAACGCTTCTTGGTCTTCGTGATGTAAATGGCGGGGAACCCTACAAGAGCCCGGCGGATAGCCTATTGAGCAAATGGTTGCAGCTGCGATAACCTCTGGGTTTCTATACCCCCATTTCCCAACCCTTTGAGGTCATCGATCACACGGGGTTTGGTTGGTTCAAAAGACCGTTTTCCGGCGAGCCGTGGTGGTAGGGCCACGGATATTATCGGACCAAACTCAAATAGCTTTTTACAACGAGACCATGAAATACAACAAGGGTACGGTGCCCCCTCCTGAGGCCCCCGCACCCTTGCGTAATCCCTCCTGGATACTACTTCAATTCCTTGACTTCGACTTTGCGAACCTTGACGACCGATCCTGGGTCGTGCTGTTGGATGGCAAAGTATCCTTTGAGAATGAGTTTTTTTGGATCTTCGATTTTGGTGTCCACGGTGGTTTTGCCGTTTACCTTGATCACAATGTGGTTGCCGATGGCGGTGACTTCTTGGGTGAATTCGGTGTCGGGTGGAACCAGAATGTCGAAGACTTTGACGATGTTATACAGGCTTCCGGTCTTTACCTTGTCGGAACCGGTGCTGTTGATTTGGGCTTCGTAGCTTGGCAAGGGGAAACCAGGTTTGAAAACGGACCGGAAATATTGGCCCGAGTTACCCTTGTCGGAAATCGATCCGGTCAAGCGGTAAACAAAGTCGGTGTAATCGCCGCGCTCGGAATAGAGGTGTCCGACGGGGCCTGAGCCGACAATCTGGCCATCCTTGACCTCCCACTTGGCTTTGTCCGCGGGATGGGTTTTCCATCCGGTGAGATCCTTGCCGTTGAAAAGTTGAACAAAACCTTCCTCTGCTTGCATGGAGGCGGAGGAAAAAAGGACGACGGTGGCGGCGGCAACCCGCTTGGCCCAAGCAAAGCTTTGCATGGCAGTAAATCCTGGTGATGTGTGGGAAGCGGCTCCGGCGCGTGCCGGTGCCTCATGAAAAATGGTTTACATGGTGTGGCCGAAAGTGGCCACAAACAAATCGAAGATAAAAAGAGCCAAAAAAAAATTGGCAAACCTAGCCTTGCCAAACCGCCGGGGAGTTTATCGGGGAAAGTCAAGAATGGTGGCGGTAAAGTCGTCGTCAAGAACATCAGTCCCCGCCAGGGATCGACAGATCGCAAGCAATCGGGTCAGGGATTCACCACTTTCAAGATCCCTGTTCTGCTTTACAACATCGAGAAACTCCGCGAAGGTCCATTCCCGCCCATCCGCCAAGTGGATTTCGTGGCATCCGTCGGAGTAAACAAAAAGGCGACTGCCCGGGGCCACAGGGCGCCTTGAGGTTACAAATTCATCCCAAGGCATGATGCCAATGATCGGGCCGTCGGAATCCAAAAGCTCGATTTCCCGGCCCGGACACATGAGAATTGCGGGGGGGTGGCCGCCACCAGACCATGCGATTTCGCGCTTGGAAAACGAATAAACACCATACCAGATCGTAAAGCTTTTGTCGCCATAGTTCTCCATGGGGAAGGCCTTGTTGAGCCCATCGGTCACGGACGCCGGATCAAGAAAATTCGCGTCTAGCGACCTTGAACGGAGCACATTCATCACTGACACCGACAAAAAGGCCGAATCCAGCCCGTGGCCGGTGACATCAAGGAGGAAGATCGCCATGTTGTCGTCATCGAGCATGTAATAGTTAAAAGTGTCTCCCCCAAGCGAGGTGCAGGGAAGATAATTCCACCTGGCCCGAACCGGGGTGTCCATGGGTTGGGGCAATAGCGATTGGACATATTTGAGCGCGGACTGGATCTGATACGCCATGGTTTTGCGCGAAGCCTCGATTTGTTGGTAGGCGTCGTTTCGTTCAAGGAGGTGGCGGTAACCCGAGGAGTGGTAGCGTACCCGGGCCAATAATTCGAGCCGATCGGGCAACTTGACAATGTAGTCGTTGGCACCAACCTCGAAGGCTTTTGCCTTGGTGACGGGTTCCTCGCGGGCGGAAAGAACCACGATGGGAACTTCCTTGGTGGCGGGGTGGGCCCGGTAAAACTTGACCAGCGTAAGGCCATCGACCTCGGGCATGATCAAGTCCTGAAGGATGATGGTCGGCTTGAAGCGAATGGCGGTCGGGATGGCTTCGACGGGGTTTGTCACATGAAGAAACTCAAGGTCGGGCTCCCCCTTGAGCATCAACTCCACGGCTTTGCCAATGATTTCCTGGTCGTCCACAAGGAGGACCCGGATGGTGTTGGACATCTCGAAGGGAACAGAAGGGGCATGGCTCATTTTGACACCGTTTTGGAAAGTTGCCTTTGAAGGAAATCCGTTACTTGATCTATGGGGAGGATGTATTTGGCGGCCCCTAAATCGGCGGCTGCCTTGGGCATACCATGGACGACCGAGGTTGCTTCGTCTTGGGCAAAGGTGGTCCACCCTTTTTGGTGGAGGGCCAGCAATCCCTTGGCTCCGTCTCTACCGATCCCGGTGAGAATCCCGGCGATTCCCACGCCTTTCCAGTTCAGGGCCAAGCTCTCCATGAAAACATCCACCGAGGGTAAAAAAGGTATTTCTGTCGGCTCGATGGAGTAATCGAGGGACCCGTCGCGCTTCATGATGAGGTGGCGGTCGCTATTGGCGAGGAGGATTTTGCCAGGAGTGGGTTTTTCCCCGGGCTGGGCGATGGAAAGGGGCAAGTATCCTGGTCTCCCTAGCCACTTGGCAAAGGATTCACAAAACTCCCCCCCGATGTGTTGGAGGAAAATAAAGGCGGCGTCACTTTTGGGACCCAAACCGAGGACAATTTTCTCAAAGGCGGCCGGTCCACCCGTCGAACCCCCGATTACCACCAGTTTGATCTGGTTTTGGGAAATGGCCCCCATGGGCGGATAAGGCGGATAAGGCGGATAAGGCAGATAAGGCAGATAAGGCAGCTTTGGCATCATTGCCGAGGAGATTTTTTCGGTATGAATATTGATGTTTTGAATGTTTTTGAGGCGCTTTAAAAGCGACGAACCGTCCTTGGCCGGGTCGTCCTTGATGGTGGGTAAAAGGACCACATCCAAGGCCCCGTGGCTCATGGCCTTGGTCGCTAGGTCGAAATTGGCCGCAACGGACGAGGTAACAACCAGAATGGGAATCTTGGCGGCGATCCGGATTTGCCGGGTGGCCTCGGCCCCATCCATAATCGGCATAACCAAGTCCATGAGAATCAATTCGGGTGGATCGGTTTTGGCCTTAAGCACCGACTCTTTCCCGTCAAGGGCGGTCCATGCCACTTGATGTCCCCCGGCCACGAGGACAGACCTCAAGGCTTCTGTGGCAATGCGGAGGTCGTTGACGATGGCAACTCTCACGAATAAGGCTCTCCAATCAACTCATGAACCACCTGAAGCAGGGTATCGTCTTGGAAACTACTTTTGGTTAGATAGTAGTTTGCCCCGGCTTCAAGACCGCGAAGACGATCTTCCTCCCTGTCTTTATAGCTTACCACAACCACGGGAGTGTCCTTCAAAGTCGCATCGGCGCGAATTTTTGTGACAAACTCGATGCCATTCATGCGGGGCATGTCAATGTCGGTGATGATGAGGTCAAAGGATTCTTCCTTGGCCACATTCATGCCATCCATCCCATCCACCGCCGTTTGCACATCATATCCCTTGCCTGCCAAAAGCTGTCTTTGGACTTCCCGGACGGTGATGGAATCGTCCGTGACGAGGACCTTTTTGCGCTTTTTACGCAAGGATTTGACCGTATGGGCGTCGGTTCGTCTGAGTCTTCCCTCGTCCAGCATTCGGTCGATTCCCCGCCTAAGATCATCCACATCGAGGATGAGGACTGGGGAACCATCATCGAGGATGGCTGACGCATGGACATAGGGCACCTTGCCCAGCCGGGCGTCGATGGGTCGGACGGCAAGGTCTTGTTCGCCCACAAATTCGTCCACCAAAAGAGCGTAGGACTGACCATGGCTGGAGAAAAGAATCACGGGAAGCTCATCCTGAACCGTGGGTTCCCCATCTACCTGAAGGATCTGCCTGGCCATTACCAGACCGACATTGCGCCCATCCACCACGAAAAATTGCCGATCTTGCAACGACCGTAGTTCCGAAATGGGAACTCGCATTAGGCCGTCGATCCGATGATGGGGAAACGCGTAGGGGTCGCCACTAATGCGGGCCAAAACCGCCCGAATCACCGAAAGCGTCAGGGGCAACTGCATATGAAAGGTGATCCCCTTGCCGATAACGCTGGTCAAGCGGACGCTGCCGCCTACGCTGGTGATGGTGCTGTGAACCACATCGAGGCCAACCCCTCTGCCTGAGATTTCGGTGACCTTGCCCGCGGTGCTAAATCCCGGAAGGAAAAGAAACTCAAGAAGCTCCGCCTCGGAAAGTCGTGCCACCATGTCGGCCGAGGCCAGTTTGCGTTCAAGGACTTTTTGGCGAATCCTTTCGGGATCGACGCCCCTGCCATCATCAGACAGGGTAATTACCAACATACCGGCGGTATGCTTGGCTTCGAGGATGAGTGTTCCGATGGGGTTTTTACCCAAATTTTCGCGTTCTTCGGGAGACTCCAAGCCATGATCGAGCGAGTTTCGGATCATATGCGTCAAGGGCGCGTCGAGTTTGTCCAAGATGTCGCGGTCCACCTCGGTATCAAGCCCGCGAATTTCGATCTTGGCCTGCTTGCCCAATTGCTTGGTCATATCGCGAACCATTTTGGGGAAGGCTTGGACCCCGTTACGAAACGGCGTCATTCGGCTAAGGATCACCTCACGATACAAACGGCTGTTGAGGTCGTCCGATTGCCGGGCGTGTTCTTCAAAGGCCCCCATCCGTTCGGCGAGGGTATCTCCCGAACTAGATAAATGTTGCCGAAATCCTTGCAGGGATTCGCGCAGATGATCCATGTCCACTTGATCTTGGCCAAACAAGCCGAGGAGGTCATCCACCTCGTCTCTGAGGATGGACTGCTGTCGTTTGAGTCGAAGCAAGCTTTGGGCAAATGCCTGAAGCCACCTTGCCTCAAGCAGCGATTCGCCCGCAAGGCCCATAAGCCTTTCGAGTGCAAGGGCATTGACCCGAACGATTCGCTCGGCCGTCTCGGTAAACTTTTCGTGGGTTTTGGCTTCTCGGGAGGATTCCTTGGCCGACTTTACGGCTTTGGCAGGAGTCGGGTTGGTAATGGGTTCCGGTTTGGGTTGAGACACCGCCTGAGGTCTTGGGGCCACTTGGCGTCGTGCAAATTTGGGAATATTAGAAAGGACATTAGCCGCCCGTGAGGCCATCGCTTTGGTCCAATCCCCAAATCCGGGTCCAAACGCCGCCGAGGTTTCGCAAACGAGTTGGGCGGTCTGTTCCAACCAATCCCGGGCTTCGGCAAGTGCCCCGGGTTCCTTGACCAAACTCTGAAAGACCGTGGCCAATTCCGAGGCGAGGGTGGCAATGGGTTTCACCCCGGCCAACAGGGCGCAACCCCGGATCTCTTGAGCAATCCCATCCAGATTGGCCATCAGTTTGGAATCGGGTTTGGCATTTAAGATCTTGGCCTGAAGGTTTTGCGAATGGGTGGCAACCTCGGCCTTCATCAAGTCCACCATCGGATCGTTGGCCGGGTCCTTGGCCTCGAGCCATTCCAGTTGGGCAACCATGGTGGCTTGGGAATCTTCCTCGGGTTCGTCGATCGGGCTACTTTCCATGGGAGCCGCCGCCGGTTTTTCTTCCGCGGCTTGGCGTTTGGGACCGTCGGGAGAATCTTTCCGTGGCTCGCCTTTGGTACGGCGGACTAGGTTTTCATGAAGCATGTCGATAGGGACGCGGTTTTCGGCAAACCAAGGATCAAAGGAACTTCCTGCCTGTTCCGCCATGGCCTTCAGATGTCCCGCGGCCTCCATGAGGAGGTCATAGTCGGCGGAAACAAGTTCGGTCTGACCATTTTGGGCGGCGACAAGAATGTCTTCGCACACATGGGCCACCTCCACAAAAGGGGAAAGCCCGATCACTCGGGCGGCCCCCTTAAGCGAATGGGCCGCGCGCATGAGCGGTTCAATGTCCCGCGTTTCAAGCCCGTTTTGCTCACCTTCAATCAACCCGTTTTCCAAAACGGTCAAGTTGATTTTGGCTTCTTCTTTGAAAAGTTCCAAAAGTATTTCTGACATGATGAGCAGTCCCCGTTGAATTGGTTATCGCCGTTTGGGAGGTATCCCCCGCCGCGTGTGTGCCCCTGATTAGCCCATGTGTTTGTTAAGCCTTGCCAGCAACTCGATCGAGTCGATCCGCCCGGCCTTTTTCTTCTCCCATTCGATGACCGACCTTACCAGAGCGGATTTCCATCGCTTAAGGGTGGAAGGTACCGCCGTCTCTTGGGAATGTCGGTAGCGGATAATGGCGGAAACTTCATCGGTTGGAAAGACCCAGGTTTGTCGGTCAAGTCGAATGACGACAAATCGGCCCGCCTGTCTTTCCGCGCCCTGAAGCGGGGCGATGCCAAGCAATTGGTGCAGGTCAAAAGCAAGGCGCAACTCGCCCCGGATGTTCACCATCCCCAGAAAGATGGCATCGGTTCGTCTGGGAATGCGCCGAATGGGGCGAAGTTCCGCCACCTCGATGGTCGACATGGCGTCAATGACTAGCCATTCTTCACCCAGTCGAAACAAAAGTCCCGAGTTAAGCTGTTCCATGGTGCGATCGGTACGGATGGCGGTTTGGGAGGTCCGTTCGACGAGGACTTCTTCGGGGGGCGCCCGGTCAAAGAGCATCCGACCCGCATGGGAAAAAATGGGGCAATTGTGGCAATGGACCACTTCCACGAGCCGGCCACAGCTCCGGTCCCCTTGGACACCAATGCGGTTCCAGCAAAATACGCCTGTTTCATCCAATGCGGTCATCGGCAAAGAAACGGATTCTTTTACGGTCGCGTTGATCATTTGCGTTCCTCCCCAATCGGGCCTTGATCAAGGACGGCAAGCCGCCGTTCCAGTTGCAAGGCTTTGGCAATTTCACCTCGTTGACGGCGAATTAGGGACGCCATCCGCAGAGATTGTGTATCTTTTGGATCCAAATAAAGGACCCGATCAAACATTCGAAGAGCGTCTTCGTGCTTTCCCCCGGCCTGTTCCACCATGGCAGCCATCCGCCAAAGTTCCACCGAAAGGGGCTGTGCTTTCAACAGGTCCGCATAAAGGCGACTTGCCAAGTCGAGTTTGCCGGCGTTGGCAGCCTCACGGGCCTCTTCGATAGGGTTTTGCGCGGGCCGGGGAACTTCCTTTGGAAGCACAGGTTTCTTTAAGGGCTTGGCAACCGGGGGCCGTAGGGCTTCTATTGGGGGCGCGGGTAGCGGAACATAGGGCCGAATCGGGCCGGGTTGGTAGCTTGGAACGGGTTCCGGGATGGGCGGAGCCGAGGCCTTTCTTGGGGTAAAGGCAAAACTAAATTCCGGGTTCCAAGTGACGAACGAGTTGGGGTCAATTACGCCCCCTTCCGTATGACCCAAGTACAAGATTCCCTCAGGATCCAATAGTCGATGCAGATGGGCAAGGGCAATGGGCCTTGCCTGGGTGTCCAGATAGATAAAGAGGTTTCGGGAAAAGATCACATCGTAATGAAATCCCAATCCGCCCGGGTTCAGTTTGGGGTCGAGGATGTTGCCTTGGTGGGTGCGGACATAACTCCTAAGGGTCGGGTCAATCTCAAATCCATCCGGTATCCTTTGGGTAAACCGGTCTAGGATCATGTTGGCTTCAGGATTGGTTTCCCGGCGGGAGTAGGACCTGTAACTCCCCTTTTCAAGAGTGATTAAGGAGGTACGGTTTAGGTCTACCGCGTCGATACTGACCTGATTTGGGGTCCAACCCTTCCAGGCAAAAAGCATCGCCATGGACCAGGGCTCCTCGCCGGTGGAGCTTGGGATGCTAAGGATGCGAAGGGGCCTTCCGGGGGAACGGGCCTGGAACAAATCGGCAAACTGTTTTAGACAGGCATAAGGGGTCCAGTCGCGGAAGAACCAAGTTTCCCCCACGGTAAAATATTCGCAAAAAGAGGTTCGGAGCTGGGGGTCGGTTTCCAGCGACCTGAGCCAAAAAACGGGATCTTGGCCCAGATTCTTGGAAAGGTTTTTCAGAGCCGTGGATAAGACCTGATCATGGATAAGGTCGACTTTGAGGCCGCATTCGTCGCTTAGGATTTTTCGAAACGAATCCCAAAGGGGTTTGGATGCTTCAATGGAATCGTGGGAGGTCTTGGCATCGGTTTTATGCTTCGACCAGGATTCAGGAAGAAAATAGCCTGGCTCAGCGGTCATCTGCGCCTCGATGGCCCATGGGCTTCAAGACGGATGGGGACGGATGGGTTGGAAATGTCTTACTATGTGGATGGTCGCCAGCGAAGGCGCGCTCGTGGATAATATCCAGATCTAGGACCTGGAAAATCCCCAAAGCATCTTGGCATATTTGGCCCCAGGTGCCTAGCCCTTGGGCTTCACGGGCAAGGGTAGGCCCTTCGGGAAAGTCAACAGGTTCGATGTGTTCCACCATCAAACCGAAACGGCTGACACTCCCTTTATTCATCCTCTCCACCACGATGATTCGGTTGCTCCATTGATCGGTGCAGCTTTGATTGGCCAGAAGGTGACCAAGGTCCACCACGGGGATGGATTCGCCACGATGTCTGGCAATTCCCGCGATTTGGAAAAGGGTGCCGGGTAGGCTTTCCAATTTGACACGGGGGATTACTTCGACCACCATGGCGCAATCCACAGCACATCTTTGTCCGCCAACTTGGCACATGAGGGCTAGCATGATTCACCTGAGAGTAGTCTTTTCAATTTTAGCGTGTTGTCCGGAATATGGACATTTGTTCTTGCAGGGAAAAAACCGAATCCTTGAGGTGGCCTGATGCCAACTGGAACTCTTTGGATGTGGTGGTTACCTGCTGAACGCCTCCACCCAAATGGGCGATGGCCGTGTCGATCTGTTGGGCCCCTTCGGCCTGATGGGTCACCCCCAGTTCCACTTGGCGGAACTGCGTATCCTGACCTTGGACCTGTTGCATGATCCTTGCCAGTTTGTGGCTGATAGTGTTTACCTGCTTCATGCCACCGCGAACCTGTTCACTGAATTTGTCCATCTCCATGATACCGGAATTGACGGCTTGTTGCATATGGCGAACCATTTGCTCAATATCGAGAGTGGCGACGGCGGTTTGATCCGCCAACCGGCGAATTTCGCGCGCCACGACGAGGAATCCGCGGCCTGCCTCGCCGGCTTTTTCGGCCTCAATGGCGGCATTGATGGAGAGGAGGTTGGTTTGGTCGGCAACCTTGGTGATGGTGGTAACCACCACATTGATCGCGCCGGCCTTTTCCCGAATTGTTCCTAGTTTGGTGGAGATCGAACCCGTAGCTTCGGACAGAGAGGCCATCGAGACCTCCATCAAGCCAAGATTTTCTCGACCATCCACCGCCAGTTGAGAGGTCTCCCGACCTTTAGTTCCCACCTCTTCGAT
>SIAL01000067.1 GCA_009691815.1 Gemmataceae bacterium
GATTTCATTTCGGTTCCTATCAAGCGGATGCTTTCTCCAAAGCGTTGGTTCGCGCGATCCACACTTGGCGCACCCAACCCGCGGTTTGGGCCCAATTGATGAAAACCGCCATGACCTCGGATTGGTCCTGGAGCAAAAGTGCCGATTCCTATCAGGAGCTCTACCGGAAAACAGCCGGCATTCGCTAAGCCGCAAACGCTTTGACCCAGAGTCCCATGACACTTCCAAACCCAAAAACGACGAAAAGCCTCGTTGGCATTGACCCGCTTGGCCGCCATTACACCATCATTGTTCCCTCACGGGCCGATCGCCCTGGTGCCTTTGGAAACTCCATCGATCGCTTGGATTGTCCCTTTTGCCCGGGTAATGAAACCCACACCCCGCCCGCCGTGGCAACCCTTGCCACCTAGGTGGGATCGTGGGCGGCTCGCATAGTTTCCAATCGCTATCCTGCCGTGCAATCCATGGAACAGCCCCTTGCCACCGGGATTTTGGGCATTCACGAGGTGGTGATCGAAACTCCAATCCATGCTTCGGATTGGGCCTATCCAACCAGCAAAAATATAGAAGGCCTTTGGCAACTGATCCTCAAAAGAATCCAAGACCTTCGGGCCATGCCAAAAATTCAAACCCTGGCATGGTTCAAAAACCAAGGAACCCTTGCCGGGGCAAGCTTGGAACATCCCCATTCCCAGATCATGGGAACTTGCCTAAAAAGCCCGGGGCAAATACGCACCGACCGCAAAGCCGCCAATCATTTTCGTAAGCATGGCATCCCTTGGTTGGCCCAACTATTACAAAGGGAAAAAGCCCATCGCAAAAGGATGGTTTATTGTGGGGAAGGCTTTGCAGCTTTTTGCCCCGAAAGCATTCGATGCCCCTTTGGCCTTTGGATCGTTCCCCAAAAACCACGGGATCCCTTGGCACCAACGGTAAATGAAGCCACATCGTTGGCCCGGGTTTTGGGCCAAACCCTTCAACGGTTTCAAACAGTCCATGGCAAACATGCCCCGTACAATTTGGTCCTTCATATGCGTATGCCAGGCACCGTCCCGGGCTTTGGTTGGTATGTCGAATTGTTGCCCCGGTTGAGCCAATTCGCTGGTTGGGAATGGGCCACAGAAACCTTCATTCACCCGGTGCGGCCCGAAGATGCCGCCAAGGCGTACCGTGAAAGGACACCTTTTAACGCATAACCGACGATGCCCCAATTGGGGCGATGTCGGGCAAGTTTCAACAACAGGTGGAGCGTTGATTCCAGGGCATTTTGGCCAGAATCATTCCCATGCCACAGGTGTCGGTTATCCCCGCAAACATCAACCCCGCGCCCACAAAACCAGCCAGCCCAAACGCATACGGATGGACCCAAAAGCCCAAAATTACCCCACTTATAACCAGAAACCCGGCGGCAATGCGAACTTGCCGTTCAAGTGACATCGCCTTTTTCCCAAGTAGGACCGGCAGACCCGCACTGATCCAACCGCCTGTTCCCCCTTCGATGTTAACCGTTTCCAAAAACCCGGCCAGTTTTTCACAAGCCATGCCTCCACGCACACCGGATTGGCAAATGATGTGGATCAAGCCCGCCCCACTGCCAAACGCCTTATGAATGACCTCGGGTGTAATGGTTTCCAAAGGTATGTTTATGGCACAGGCAACATGAGCCGCACCAAATTCCGCCGGGGTCCGCACATCCACCAGACTCACCGCCTGGCCCGACCGGATAAGTGCATCCAATTCTTGGGGAGAAATCGACTTGGCCATGGTTGCCTCCTCTAAAGGGGTTGTTTTACCTAGGCTGGTGTACGGGATAATTTTATCCATTCCATTTTAAGCAACCAACGCAATTGCAACCAAATCCAATCCCAGCCTCAAGTATAATGTTCAGCCCAAGTGGCTCAGGTGAAAAGTAAGGGAATGCCAAAGCCCCGTGGTCCAGGGCGGCCCAAATAGGCACCTTTGTGATGACCTTCTCTCCACCCTCAAGATTCCGCAGGTCAAAACCATGGAGGAGTTGTTCAATGTAGATTTCTCCAAGTTTGTTGCCGACCGCGTACCTAGGCCTCCCTCCTCCATCCCTGCCTTATTCAAGGTCTATGTCACCAGCGACCATGGAAATTTAACATGGAGGGACAGGATAAAGAAGATTCGCTAGGAGACTTGAGCAGATCGACCCGAGGGTTGTTGGTTGTGCTTTTGAGGTAATCCCCGAACTTGGTGTGGGATTTCTTGAGTCCGTTTAGGAACGGGCCATGTTGATCGCACTCGAACAGCAAGGGTTTCAACCCGGGCACCGCATTCCCTCAGGGTTATGTTTCGAGGGAAATGTGTGGGTGATTTTTTGCCGATCTTTTTGTTGAAAAGGTGGTGCTTGTCGAGCTGAAAGCAGTCAAAGCCATTGCCCCTGAACACCAAGCACAGACCATCCCCTACCTGAACGCCACCGGGATTGATGTCGGCCTGCTGATTCATTTCGGCAATCCTAAACTCGAATACAAGCGTTTCAATCGAAACAAAAAATTTAACCCGGTTAGACAGGATGATCAGGTCTAATCCTGTCCATCCATGTTAAACCAAGACATCCCGTTCTAGATGCCACCAGATGCTCAAAGTTTGATTTTATCCTGTCCATCCTGTCCATCCATGTTAAACAAGTTCTTCTCATGCCAGGCCCCGACCCCAAATCCCCGGTCGAGCAGATCAATCCCCCCTTGCGTTTGCTCGGGTCTGGGGAGGTGAAGGCCTGGGTTCTATTTGATGAGTCGGCTTTTGGCGGCCAACGGCGGCCGCCTGACAAGATGCAAAAAACCGTGAATACCATCCGGACACCTAGCTGGAATCGAAAATAGTAGGCACACTCCGTTTGCCGTTCTTGATTTATGCCCCATAAGGTTCGCCTCCAATAAGGATGATTGCAGACTGTTATTCCTTACGAGCCGGAAGCGGAAGCGACGGACAAATAAGGGATTTAATGAGGCTATAATTAGAAATGGGGACGCGGACCTGTTTACGACATCGTTGGTCCTAAATGGAGAAGAAAATACCTTCAATCAAACTTGACAAAACAAGATCTCGAAAATGGTTAAAGGCAAACGCCTCAGCCTTGCAGTACCCGGCCCCGGAAAAGGGTAAATCCGAAAGTCGCCTCATGGCGGCACAGGCCGTGTCGCCTTCGAGAATTTTCAAAAAAAATGTGGACCTTGGTCACCATTTCGACAAGCCCCGACACCCAAACACCTTGGCTTTATCACCTTTCGCAAACCGCCTAAAATCGTCGCCGGAATCGACAGGAATCGACATCCTTTCGACATGTGTAGACAGCCTATCGACATATAAACGACACCCTGTCGACCTCCAAAAACCCTTGTTTTGGCCGCTTCCGCCAAACCCCAAAAACCGTCACCGGATCGACCTACTATCGACAGGGGTAGACAGCAGTCGACATCCTATCAACAGGGGGTAACAGGGTTGAAAACAGAGATTTTGAATGGTTATGGCCGACATTTTCTCGCCACCATTCGGCTTGACCAGGCCAACGATTTGTCAAGTGGTAAGAGCCATCCTTGGCCTTCTGTGGGAATGGGTTTTGGAGAGGACCATTTCCAGACAGGAAGTCATTTTCACCTCAATATCTATTCGCAAACAACTACAAAATCAGAAGTTACGGCTTAAGTTAATGCCATGAAACTCGGGTGGTTTTGGATCGGATTCCACGGGGTTACCCCCTTGATGAGAAACTGCTGAAATAGTTGCCCAGAATCGGGTTCTTTGCTTGCCCCGGAGGGGGTCGAGTCGCAAGAATATACCTAGTGGGGAAAAAGGTTGCGCAAAGGCGGCCTAACTGTGTTTTGTCAAGGGATGTCCGGTCATGGCAAACCGTCTAGCGTGGAGAAGTGTCGGTTCGCTTTTGACGGTGGTTTCGTTGGTTGTGGCCCTTTCGGTTTCCGGGCTAGCTGGTCAAGTGGTTCCGCAGCCCTTGGGCCAACCTGTTGGACTCCCAAAGGATCCCAATTTGGATCTGGCGGGGGTGGCCCTGCCCAGAAACAATCGGCTGGAAAGCCAAATTCAAGCCGCCCAAGAATATACCCAAACCAAGAATTGGCAGGAGACGACTTCGATCCTCCAAAAATTGCTGGAACTGCCCGAGGATGTTTTTGTCCTCCGCGCCCGAACCACTGCCGATGGCAAGCATGCGGAGGTGATGGTTAGCATTCGCCAAGAAGCGAACCGGATGGTGGCGGCCTTACCCACTGCGGGGAAAGAGTTTTACCAGCTTAACTACGGGGGATTGGCGGCGGGTTTTCTCAAAGAAGCCAAGGAAAAAGGGAGCCCAGAATTATTGGGCAAGATCCTTCGCATTTACCTTCACACCCAAGCCGGGGCCGAGGCGGCTTTGCTCCTTGGAACTTATCAGCTCGACCGGGGCAATTATTTTGCCGCCAGCCTCTGTTTTGAGCGCCTGCTAGAACGAAGCGGCATCGAATCCGTCTCCCCGGTGGCCTTGGCACGGGCCGCTTTGGCGTTTCAACTTTCCGGCGAACCCGGCCAGCGGGACAAGGTCTTTGCCCAGCTTAAACAAAGGGGTTTGCGGGAAGTATCGGTGATGGGCAACAACCCTATTGCCCTCGAGGATTGGCGCGCCCAGGTTAGCAAAATGACACGGCCCACCGAGGCAGGGGTCAGCGATTGGGCCTTGGTCGGCGGCAGTCCCAAGCGAACCGCCTCGGCTTCGGGAGGAACGGCCTTTCTTGAGCCTTTGTGGCGAAAAGCCACCACGAAAGAAACCGACTCTAGGGCGCTTTTAACACAAGTCTATTCGGCCTTGATCGACCGGATGATGCCCCTTGTCCCTGGAATGATTCCCCTTGCGGAAAAAGTCATCGTGGCAGGCAAGCAGATGGACTTGGTGGTTTACCGAAGTCACTGGGGACTTCATGCGGTCAACCTAAAGACCGGTGAGGTGGAATGGGAATCGCCAAACGAATGGTCGGTGGACGGCATGTCCAATCCCAGACGATTGGACATCTCCCGTAGGAAACTCGCGGTTACCGAGTGGATAACCACCTTTCAGAACATGGGCTCGCGGGCCGGTGTTCCCCTTGAAAACACTACCGTGGGCACGCTTGCCTCGGATGGCCAGCGCGTTTACGCCATCAATGACCTTCAGGTTCCGCCACCCATGACGAATGGGGGCTATGGCATGCCCTTTGATAACTCCGGAGGCGGCGGGGGCTTTGGTCGCTATGGCCCCGAGCTTTCCGAGGCGATTCAGTCGAATCGCATCCGGGCATACGACTTGGCCAATGGCAAACTGAAATGGGAAACCGGCGGCAAGCGGGACGCTGGCCTTTTTCCCGAAGTCCACGGAGGGGGAGCCTCGGGCGTTGGCGAGGGTGCGTTCGAGATCGACCTTTCGGACAGCCATTTTTTGGGGGTGCCTCTGCCCATTGGGGGGAGGCTTTATGCCCTCAATGAAAAACAGCAGGAAATCCGTCTGCTTATGCTTGACCCGGAATCGGGCAGGGTGATCTCGGCCCAAACTCTGGTTACCACCCGAGACCGGATGGTGATGGATACTCTTCGACGGACCATGGCGGCTCACTTGGCTTACGGGGATGGCATTTTGGTGTGCCCAACCAATGCCGGGGCGATTCTTGGTGTTGATATGTTGACGGGTAGCCTGGTTTGGTCCTACCTCTACCGCGAAGTCCCCGAGGGGACAGCAGAAGAGGGGGACGGCATTGGTCGGCCTGCTAGGCGGCCCCGAGCTCAGTTTGTTCCCGGTATGGGAAACGCCATAGCCTCGACAACCCCCAACTCCTACTGGCGTTCCGCACCTCCTATGATTGCCGGGGACCGTGTTGTTTTCACCTCTCCCTATGCCAAGTCGCTCATCTGTCTGGATTTGCGAACGGGTGTGAAGATTTGGTCTCATCAGCGCTCCGATGAAGATTTGTATCTCGGTGGGGTGCATTTGGGAAAGGTAATGGTGGTCGGCAAGCGATCGGTTCGAGGGATCGACCTCGCCACCGGCCAAACGGCCTGGACCGCCGAGACAGGGAACCCATCGGGATATGGGACGGCAAGCGGCGACCACTTTTTTGTTCCGCTTCGGGAATCGGCCAAGTCCCGTGACCCCGAGATCTGCACCATTGACATCACCACGGGCAAGGTTTTGGCCCACACCAAGAGCCGCAAAAAAGAGGTCCCCGGAAACTTGGTGTTTCATGGGGGCGAGGTGATTAGCCAAGGCCCATTGGAGTTATGTGCCTTCCCGCAACTCGCGGTGAAATTGGCCCAGATCGACGAAAAGATTCGTCTCAATCCGGCCGATCCCGAAGGGTTGGCCGACCGGGGTGAACTGCGCTTGGATAAGGGGGACTTTGCCGGCGCGATCACCGACTTGGATCAGTCGCTTGTCAACAATCCCCCCGCCGTGGTCCGGGCCAAGGCGAGCGAAAAGCTTTATGAGGCTTTTGCGGAAGCATTTCAGGAGAACTTTGGCCGTTGGGAATCAAAACTTGGGCGCTTTGAAGAGGTCTGTAAGGTTCCCGGGGATAGCCCGGAAACCAAGGCGGAAGAGCGCAAAAGGCAGGCCATTTTCTTGGGGCTGTTGGGTCGTGGTCGCGAGCAACAGGGACGCCTGCTCGATGCGGTCAAAGCCTATGAGTTGTTGTCCGCCGTGGTTGATGCCGGGATGTATTTCACGCCAAGCGATGATACCCCTTTATCCATATCGGCGGATGCACTTTCAAGGGGCAGGTTGCTGTCCATGTTTTTCTCGGCCAAGCCCAAGGAGAGAACCGAGCTTGAGGCGTGGCTTGGGGCTAGACTCTTGGAGTTAAAGACCACGCCAGTAGGGGACGAGAAAACCCGAGTGCAAAAGTTGAACAATTTTGCCCTCGCTTTTGGCGGCTTATTCGAAGCAGGCAGGGCGGCTTCGATCGAACTGGCCCGGCCCGCCGCCGAAGCCGGATCCAAGGTGGAATTGGTTCTTGCCGAAAGGCTTTTGGCGGGTGCCCAAGGGGGAACTTGGCCGGCGGATCAAGCCGCCTTGGGACTTGACCTCGAGGCCAAGATCTATGCCTCTAGGCAGCTTGTCCCCGATGCCGCACAGGTTTTGACCGAAGCGGCCAAACGGTATCCCGATAGAATGGTTCGGCCGGGAATGACCGCGCGACGGGTCCTTGATGAATTGGCCGCGGACAGGCGGTTCTTGCCTTACTTGGCCGAGCCAAACGCAATCGCCCCCAACGGACCGATCAAGGTCATTGAGGAACGCTCGAACAATGTGCCAAGGCAGACCGTGCTTCACCCTGTCATTAGGCAAGGCCCCGCCCCTGTTTGGTTTGATCGGCATCAATTTCATCTGCAAAATACCAACCAATCGGGAAACCTGACCCTTAAAGCGTTTAGTCAGGTAACCGGCGAGACTTGGGACCTGGCTTTGGGTGGCCCCTCGATGCACCAAAACCTAATGGCAGGCACAAACCCCGGGGCCAAAAGACAACCGTTTGTTTACCAAACTTCGGGCCATTTGATGATTCTTTGGATTGCCAACATGGTTCATGGCATCGACCCGGTCGGGCGCAAATTGCTTTGGGAGGTGAACCTTGTCACGGGAAAATCCAACCCAGCGATAGCGGGCAAAACCTCGGCATCCACCCCGGCAACAAAAGTCCGCCCCATGGGTGCTCAACCCAATTTTAACCAGAACAGCTATATGATCGACCCTGTCGATGGAATGCTCGTTCAGTATCGGGAAGATGGTTGGAAGCAACGCGTCGGCATGGCGGGGCCTATTGTGGATGGGGTCATTCCCCTATTGGGCCGGGATGGACTTTCGGGTCATGACATTGTCACAGGACGCATGCTTTGGACCAGAAACGACATCCGCACGGATTACCTTATCGTAGGCCAAGAAGGCGGGATAATGTTCCTTGTGCAAACCAACACGGACGGCACCCCGGCCGGGTCCAAAGCGGTGCGGGCCCTTGATGGCGGCCTAGTAACCAAAGCCGATTTCTCGCTTGCTTATAAACACCGTGTATTGATGTCAGGATCCCGGATCTTGGCTCTTTTGCCCCAGAAGAACGCGGATAAAAATCCAAAATCCGTAGCCATGCCGCCCCGTTTGGTGGTGGTGGATATGAACAGTGGTAAAGAGGTTCTTTCCCGGGAACTGGCGCTTGGAACACGGGCCGCGATCACCGAGTTGGGTGGTTTTGCGGGTCTCATCGGTCTTCAGGGGGAGGTGGAAATCGTTTCGCTTCCCGATGGAAAAACATTGCACAAAGTGACCGTGGAGCCCAGCCATGTGGAGAAAACGGCCATCCATCTTGTCGCAGACGCCAACCGCATTTATTTGATTCCGAACAAGCCCACCGAGCAGCTAATGGGTGGGGTTCAATCCAATTTCATGGGCCAGCTTATGCTCAAACTGTTGCCCACCAATGGAGAGGTTTACGCGTTTGAACAACTCACGGGCAAATTGGCTTGGCGCAATACCGTGGTAAATCAACTAATGATTCTCGATCGGTTCGAGGAATTGCCCATGGTGCTCTTTACCAGTCGATTCAACCGGCTGGTAAACATTCAAAACGCTCGGTCCGTGGTGGCGACGGTGGGGTTAAAGAGCTATGACAAGCGGACGGGCAAGCTAATTGTGGACAAGGATTTTGGCCAACAGGCACAGCCCTTTCACGGTTTTGTGGTCGATTTGCGCTTGGGACGGCTCGACCTGATGGACTATCAAAATCGGATAAGCTTTTTGTGGGGGCCGGGGTTGGCCTTGGGTGAGGGGGCAAAATTGGCGTCCGGGCCAAGCGTGGATTCGAGGCCCCCCAGTACCAACGCTCAGAACCCGGACATTGCCATCAACGGCTTTCCTATCCTTTTGGGTGGGGTTCAATTTAACCAGGTTATTCGGCGAGGCGTCCCAATTCCTATCCAGCCCGATATCAAACTTGAGGTCTTTCCCCCCGTTCCCCAGAAACCCAACCGGATAGTGGTTCCGCCCCTCAAGCCACCCGCCGAACCCAAACCCAATTCGAGGTGATCGTGTACCCTCCGAGCAAAGCCAATCCCCTGCCCGAAATATTCACAGCGCAACCCGCCGAGCTGTTACCCTTGTCGATTCTTTCCAGACGAGATTGGTTTGCGGCGGCAAGTGTGGCTTTGGGGACGCCTTTGTTTCTTCCGAATGGGGTTCGTGCGGACGCGATTCAGCAAGAATATCGGGAAGTGATCAAAAAAGGGTTGGATTGGCTGGTAAAAAGCCAGGCCAAGGATGGGCATTGGGAAGCGTTTGGCGGGCAATATCCGGTCACCATGACGGCACTAGGGGGCACAGCCCTCCTCATGGAGGGGAGCACGATTCGCGAAGGGAAATATCGCGAAAACATTCGTCGGGCGGTGGATTTTCTGATGGCCCGTTGTCAGAATTCGGGGCTGATCGGGAACCCGACCTTCGCCGGTGAGGCGGGGCGCTATATGTATGGTCATGGCTTTGGGATGCTCTTTTTAGCATCGGTTTATGGGGAAGAGGAAGAGGGCGAAAGGCGCAAAAAACTCGAGGCGATCCTGACCAAGGCGGCCAAATTCTCCTTCGAGGCGCAAACCCGTCGCGAAGTGTCCCGAGAGGGGAAAACGATTGTCTTTGGAGGCTGGGGCTACCTGAGCGCCAAAGAGGGGAACAATTTCGACGAAGGCTCGGTCACCATCACCCAAGTTCAGGCCTTGCGAGCGGCACGAAATGCCGGGATTGAGGTTCCGGCAGAGGCCGTAAAGCGTTCCGTTGCCTATCTTGATCAATGCACCAACGCGCAAGGGGGAGTGATTTACAGCTTTGGCGGTGGCGGTGGTGGAGAGGGGCGACCCGCCCTAACGGCCGCCGCGATTTCCTGTGGGTTTTCCTCGGGTGATTATGATTCTCCTTTGGTGCGAAAATGGTTTAAGTTTTGCCAACAACATTTGGGAAACCTAGGGGCGAGCCGCACCGGCCACGATGAATACACCCACTACTATTGGAGCCAGGCGCTTTATATCCTCGGAGACGAAGGATATGGCAAGCTGTTCCCCAATTCCGACCCCAAGGATCGACTTACTTGGTCAGGGTATCGCAAGGCGACCTTTGACTATCTTGTCCGAACCCAAGGGGCGGATGGTTCGTGGAGTGGCGGTCATGTGGGACCCATTTACATCACGGCGGTTCACCTTGCCATCCTTCAGCTCGATAACGCCGCCCTTCCCATTTACCAACGCTGATTCCCCCAAACCCTACCTCATCATCCCAGTCAAAGAGACCGGCCTACCGCCGGAGAAATGGTTTTCATGAATACCCCAGAGATATTGACACCCGACATAGCCGGGGCCAAGCGCCTTCAAAATGCCTACCAATCCATCCGGGAACAGCTTTCCCTTGTTATTGTGGGGCAAGATCAGGTTATCGAAGAGCTCCTGATCGCGCTATTCAGCCGAGGCCATTGCCTCCTTGAGGGGGTGCCCGGTCTGGCCAAAACGCTGATGATCTCCACCCTGTCGCAATGCCTATCGCTTAGCTTTTCGCGCATCCAGTTTACGCCGGACTTGATGCCATCCGACATTACCGGGACGGAAATTATCCAAGAAAACCGAGACACGGGGTTCCGGGAATTCAAGTTCCTTCAGGGGCCACTTTTTTCCCAGGTAATTCTTGCGGACGAAATCAACCGCACTCCGCCCAAAACTCAGGCCGCGCTCCTTGAGGCGATGCAGGAACGAACAGTTACCGTTGGCCGGATTCGCCACAAACTTGAAAGTCCGTTTTTTGTTCTTGCGACCCAAAATCCGATCGAGCAAGAGGGGACCTATCCTTTGCCCGAAGCCCAGCAAGATCGATTCATGTTCAAAGTGTTTGTGAAGTATCCAAAGTTTGACGAAGAGTTCGAGATTGCAAGGCGGACGACTTCGGCGGAAACTGCCTCGATTTCACCTGTACTATCGGGTCCGGACATCCTCGAACTGCAAAATCTGGTTCGGCGCGTTCCCACCAGCGACCACGCCATTCGCTATGCGCTGGCGCTGGTTCGGCAGACTCGAATTGGCGAACCGGGCACTCCCCAATTTATCAAGGATTGGTTGTCATGGGGCGCGGGGCCGCGAGCTGTCCAAAATCTATTGTTGGGGGCCAAAGCCAAAGCCCTTCTTTCGGGGCGAGTGCATGTGGTCACGGAGGACATCAAGTCCCTAGCCCTTCCGGTGCTTCGCCACCGCATCCTTACCTCCTTTACGGCGGTTTCCGAGGGGGTTGGGCCGGATGATGTGATCAACCGATTGGTGGCGGAGACTCCCGAAAAAGAGGGCGAGTTGGATCGGGATCCCCGTTTTCAGAAAATGTTTGTGGCTTGAAAGCAATCCAAACCGGCTCCATGGAGGCAAAAAGCGTGCCGCGCGAAAAGCGAATCGACGATTCTAGGAGGTTCCTGGACCCAGCCGTGCTTTCACGATTGGTTAGGCTGGATCTGCGCGCGCGCCAAGCGGTTGAAGGCTATCTTATCGGCCTTCATGCCAGCCCTTATTTCGGCCATTCCGTCGAGTTTGTCCAGCACCGGGAATATTCCCCGGGAGATGACATCCGTTACCTCGATTGGAAGGTGTGGTCTAAAAGTGACCGCTTTTATATCAAGCAATTCGAGGCCGAAACCAACCTACGATCCACTCTGCTGGTCGATTGCAGTGCCTCGATGTCCTATGGCGATCCCAAATGGAACAAACGGGAATACGCCAGC
>SIAL01000068.1 GCA_009691815.1 Gemmataceae bacterium
GGGCTTTTGAATTATCCGCACCTTAGTTCCCAAGACCAGGCCCTACTCCTTCGAGCCATTCGTTTGGAAAAGGATCGTGTTGCCGCGGGTAAACTTTTGCACTGGATTACTACCCAGGACAATCCCGGCGCGGAAGTAGTTCAAATTGCCCTGGAAAAGTTGGAGGGAACAACCTTTCAAGGGGAACCGGAGGTTTTGGCACTTTTGATCCGCCTGTTGAAATCAAAGGATTCTGAAATGCGATGGTTGGCTTTGGCAAAGCTCAAAAAACAGGTAAGGCCGGGAGCCTTGGACTTACTCGAAAAAATCCAGCAAGGCGGGGCTATTCCAATCGAACAAAGGAAAGCCCTAGCCGAGGCCATTCAGACCCAAAAAGGGAACAGAGAGGGCGCAAACCCTCCCTGATTTCGCATTTCGCGATTACCCTTTGTTTTATTGGATGCCGCCATCAATCCGTTCAGGAGTGAGGTGGGAGGGATGGTCGGTGAACCAAAAGCGAGACCATTCCTGTTCAACTTGGCGCAAGTCTTCCGACTGATTCAACAAAGCTTTCATCCGCATGGTTGGATTGGATGAATAAGCGTTGAAAAGGCACCCTGTGCTACCCATCGAAGCCAAACCCAGAGCTGCCAGAATGAAAAAGCGATTCATGACCCGTTCCCCCGAAAACCCCTGACAAACCCCGTTTGGGTTGTACTTGTGTTATCGGAGGAAATCTGGAGGGACTTTAACGGAAGGTCGGATCAGACCGTTTCGGGGGATTTTTTCGATAATCTGGATAGTCTGGGGCCAAGAGGCACTTCAGCTGGGAAGTTTGGCGATCAGGCTTTCCATCACTTTTCCGGGCTTAAAGGACACCACCATCCTGCCGGGGACAAACACTCTTTCTCCGGTGCGAGGATTGCGAGCCTTGCGAGCGCGCCTTTCCCGAACCTCAAACACCCCAAAATTGCGAAGCTCAATCCGTTTTTCGGAAAGCAGAGTTTCAATGATAGCATCGAAAGTACTCTGGACAATTTTCTTGGTCTTGAGCTGGGTAAGGCCCAATTTGTCAGCAATCTGTCGGACAATTTCCTTCTTAGTCATTTTCTTTCACTCAACGCATCTATTGGCCAGTAAAGTCTTTGGAAAGAGTAGCCTAAATGGTTTGGCCCACGCCGTCAAGCGGATTTGTTCCAAAAACCCGGTTTCCTGCCAAACGGATTATCCCGAGTTTTCTTTCCCACGGTCGCTTGGATTTTCGATTTACAAAATGGCCCCTTGGGTAAAGGGGTTCTAAATTGACTCTTTCATGGCCCTAAGGACAATTTCATGAAGCGCATTATCGTTACCGGGGGTTGCGGCTTCATTGGAAGCAACTTTATTCGATTTTTCTTACAACAGGAACCGAATCTAAAAATTGTCAATGTGGACAGTTTGACCTATGCGGGCAATTTGGAAAATCTTAAGGATTTGGAAACGAATCCACGACTCACCTTTGCCCGTTTAGACATTACTCAACTGGATGCATTGGAACCTCTTTTTAGGGAACCCCTAGATTCGGTGATCCATTTTGCGGCGGAAAGCCATGTTGATCGGAGCATTCTAGATTCCGGCCCTTTCATCCGCACTAATGTGCAAGGGACTCAAATCCTTTTGGATTTGGCCAAGAAGGCATCGGTTCGAAAATTCGTTCATGTCTCCACCGACGAAGTCTATGGGTCGCTTGGTGCCAGCGGCTTTTTCACAGAAACGACTCCATTAGCACCAAATAGCCCTTACTCGGCCAGTAAGGCCGCTTCGGATATGCTTGTGAGAAGTTACTTCCACACATTCGGATTCCCGGGGGTAATCACCCGCTGCTCCAACAATTATGGGCCGTACCAATTCCCCGAAAAGATCATCCCCTTGTTCATTTCAAACCTTCTGGAGGATCTTCAGGTTCCCGTTTACGGAGACGGTTTGCAAATCCGCGATTGGATTCATGTGACCGACCACTGTTCCGGAGTTTATGCCGCTTGGAAATCGGGCATTGCCGGAGAGGTATACAATTTTGGCGGGCGTTGTGAACTTACCAATATGGAACTCACCACGACACTCCTTAGACTCCTAGACAAACCCAAATCGCTGATTAAATATGTCCAGGACCGCCTTGGACACGATCGCCGCTATGCCATTGATTGTGCCAAAGCGGAAACTGAATTGGGATGGAAGCCCATTGTATCCTTTGAAACTGGAATCGCGGACACCATTCGCTGGTACCAGGAAAACTGGGAGTGGGTGTCCCGAGTAAGATCCGGGGCCTACCGCGAATATTACCAACAACAATACGGATCCAGACTTTAAGTCTACCGGGAGAAAAATCTGGTCCATGAGACTTTTAATAACCGGAATTAGGGGATTTGTCGGGCGCCACTTGGCCCAAAGGGGATCCACCCTTGGCTGGGAAATTCAAGGAACATCCCGACTTCCCGCCCCACCCATTCCCCTATTAAATGGCCAACAAGCAAAACTAGGATCATGGGCGCCGGAATCGTGTTTTGGCCCTGATTTAATCCTGGAAGAATTTCAACCCGACGCGGTGGTTCACCTGGCGGCGGAATCGTTTGCCGGGGCCAATGGCTTGGGATCGGATTCCCTTTGGAAAGCAAATTTCGATGGAACTCGGGCCCTTTTGGACTCGGTCCTTCATCATGCCCCCAAATCCTTGGTTGTCTTTGGGAGTACCGGGCTGGTCTATGGTGCTCCTCTCTTTGCCGGGGCAAAAAGCAAGGAAAGCGACCCCCTTTGCCCACCCAATGCTTATGCGGCTTCCAAATCGTGTGCGGACCTTTTGTGCCAATTGGCATTCAGTAACGCCGGGCTTCGGGTAATCCGGGCCCGTCCGTTCAATCACATCGGGCCGGGCCAGTCTGAGAAATTTGCCGTCTCGAGTTTTGCCCGCCAATTTGCGGCCATGAAGCGCGGCCTGATGGAACCTATCCTCCGCACAGGTAACCTAGGTTCCTTCCGTGACTTCACCGATGTACGGGACATTGTCAGGGGTTACACCGACCTTATTCAAAACGGAGAACCGGGAGAAGCTTACAATATGGGATCGGGGGTCGCAACCTCCATGGACACGGTCGTAAACCACCTTTGTGAAATGAGTGGCCTTCGACCGGAAATTATTGCCGACCCAAGCCTGTTTCGAAGGTCCGACCCTTTGGTCCTTTTGGCGAATTCCGATAAGATTCAAATTCGAACCGGTTGGGTCCCCAAATACGACATTGTCTCCACCATTCGAGATCTTTGGACGGATTGGATGACCCGATCCGAAACCGAATTGATTACACCATTAACGATAAACAGATAGAAAAACACAATGAACATCGCAA
The DNA here is from genome assembly GCA_009691815.1 of Gemmataceae bacterium. Classification (GTDB taxonomy): domain Bacteria; phylum Planctomycetota; class Planctomycetia; order Gemmatales; family Gemmataceae; genus SYLG01. The sequence continues at coordinate 3,357 of SIAL01000068.1, forward strand.
TTATTGGCACCGGCTATGTAGGACTTGTAACAGGCACTTGCCTTGCGGAAAGCGGGAACCAAGTCTGCTGCATTGACATTGACCAAAACAAAATCGACCGACTTCGTAATGGCCTCATTCCCATTTTCGAACCCGGCTTGGAAGAGTTGGTGCGGCGTAACACCAAAGAGGAACGATTGACTTTTACGACAGACCTGGCCAAAGGCATTCAAGATGCGCGAATTGTTTTCATAGCCGTAGGCACCCCTCAGTCCATGGCCGGATCCGCCGACCTTGGTACAGTTTTCCATGTGGCCCGATTGCTTGCCGAATCCATTGAAACCCCGAAAATCGTCGCGATTAAAAGCACGGTCCCGGTGGGAACCAATGCCAAGGTTGCCGAGATTTTAAAGAGCGCCAAATGTCGAGTGGACTCGGCTAGCAATCCCGAATTTCTCAAGGAAGGCGCGGCAATCGCGGATTTTTCCAAACCGGATCGCGTGGTGGTGGGCGTGCGGGATTTACAAGTAGCGGAAGAACTCCACAATCTTTATCGACCTTTCCTTCGGACCGAACGCCCATTTTTGGTCATGAGCCCGGAAAGTGCCGAAATGACCAAATATGTCGCCAACGCCATGCTCGCCACAAAGATTAGTTTCATAAACGAGATGGCCAACCTTTGTGAAACGGTCCGGGCGGATATCAATGATGTGCGAAAGGGCATTGGTCACGATGAAAGGATTGGATTTCAATTTCTGTTTCCAGGGGCCGGATACGGAGGGAGTTGTTTTCCCAAGGACATTCGCGCGGTAATTCACATGGCCAAGGATAACGGTCTTCCGTCGGTGCTGATGGGTGCGGTGGATGAGGTCAACGAACAACAAAAATGCGTGCTGTTTCAAAAACTGAAGCGACACTTTGGGGATAGCTTGGCGAGCAAGACCATTGCCATTTGGGGTCTGTCTTTTAAGCCCCGCACCGACGACATTCGTGAGGCTCCTGCCCTTTCCCTAATTCGAGAACTATTGGAAATCGGTTGCCCCGTTCGGGTCCACGACCCGGTGGCATTGAACAATGTTCGTGAACTTTTCGGAGACAAACTAAGCTACTCCACAAAGCCCATGGAAACAGTGGAAGGGGCCAACGCTTTGGTCATTTGCACCGAATGGAAAGAGTTTCAAAACCCGGACTTCTCCCAATTATCCCTCAAATTGTCCGACAAATTAATCATCGATGGTAGAAACCTTTACAATGCCGATTCCGTGACCGCCGGCGGCCTTACTTACGACTCCATCGGCAGAGCCAAGGCAACACCGGGACAGACATGATTTCGTCTAACGGACCTTCCACGATTTTACCGGACCTGAAAGGCTTGTCAGGGCCAAGTTCCCTAGAGGTGGCGTCCGAATCTATCGTCGTTCGAATCCGTTGGTTTGGCCTGATTCTTGGGGCGATTGTGGCAAACCTGCCCGGCAATGATTGGCAAAGCCAGGCCACCTTGGACGCCATACTCCTTTTGGGACTGGGCTACACACTCCTCGACACATGGTACAGTAGGCTTGGCAAGATTTTTTTAGGTGACCAACCCTTGGTCATTTCGCTGGCAGAATCGGTGTTCATCGGTCTATTGTGCCACTTTGACATTGGCCCGGAAAGTATTTTTCGCTATTATTATCTCCTTTCTCTTCTTTGCTGCTCGCTTAGACATAGCAGAATTACCTCGTCGCTTTGTTGCCTGTTTCATTGGATCAGCTTTGGCGTTTTGCTCGGAATCCACCCGGACAAATTTGGGCTGGTGCCGCTACTTACTCTGGTAATCCTTGCTTGGCTAACCTGGGCAAGTCAATCCCTTGCTGGTATTTTGCGAACCGCAAGGGAGAGTTTAATCCGGCTTAATGAGGCGTTACGCACCAGCCAAGCCAACCTCGAGGAGCGAATCGACGAACGAACCAAACAGCTTCAATCCGCCCAAGCCATGGTCCTCCAACAAGAAAAGATGGCGGGATTTGGATTGATTGCCGCCGGGGTGGCACATGAGGTCGGCAACCCCCTTACCGGGATTTCCGCGATTGTGCAAATCCTCCAAAGGCGCCAACCCGATGATTACACGGGAAATAAACTCGACCTAATTTCCGAACAACTAACCCGGATTCGTTCGACCTTGAAAGAGCTTTTGGAATTTAGCCGCCCTTCCGCCCGGTCCCCCATTCGGACAACGGTTAGAGACATTCTCAACGAGGCAATCAACATTGCCAAATATTACAAACGAACCGGGGACCGGATTGCCATTCCGGATTCCGTCGATTCCATTCCACCCTTTACCGCCATCCGAGACGAGCTAGTGCAGGTATTTCTCAACCTTTTGCTCAACGCGATTGACGCCTCGGGACCGGAAGGCCATGTCACCCTTGAGTACCATTCTGTTCCCGATGGAATTCAAATTGTGGTAGTGGATGATGGCCCGGGGGTAAGTGTTGATATTCTTCCCAAACTATTCAGCCCCCACACTACCACCAAACGAAACGGCACAGGCCTTGGCCTTTTCATTTCAAAAAAGGTCATGGTACAGCAGGGAGGGGCCCTTCAATATGAAGGCACCTCCCAAGGAGCCCGATTCCTTGTAACCATGCCTATACCCAACCTCCCCGTTGGTTGAATTTTCCTTCCTAATCCCACCAAAAAAGGTAAGGCCAAAGTGTGCCCCGAAAAAGCTACCCAACCGCCGACCGAAACCGTTCGCATTCTTGTGGTTGACGACGAAATCCTAATCCGGGAATCGTTGGCGGAATGCCTTTGCGGAGAGGGTTTTGAGGCCACGGTGGCGGCATCCGCGGAACAGGCAATGGAATTGACCGCGAAATCGGCCTTTGATATCTGCCTTTGTGATATTCACCTGCCCGGCAAAAACGGACTGCAACTATTGGATCATCTGGGCCGAATCAGCCCTGAAACCCATGTGATTTTGATCACAGCCTATGGTGCGGTGGAAACCGCCGTGGAAGCCTTCCAAAGGGGAGCCCACGATTACCTCATCAAACCTATCCTATTAAGTGAGTTAATTGGAAAAATCACAAGACTCTTGGAACACCGGCGGATTGCCCAAGAAAACCAGTGGCTTAGACGGGAACTTCACCGAGTGGATTCCTCCGATGAAATCATCGGAAAAGGGCCGGAAATTCAGGAAGTGTTGCGACTGGTGGACCGCGTGGCGCCAACAGGTTCGACGGTCTTGATCACCGGCGAATCGGGCACGGGAAAAGAGTTGATTGCCAGGCGGATTCACCAACAATGCCAACCCGAAGATGGTTTTGGTTCCAAACAGGGGTCGTGGCCCAGGTCAGGTGATCCGCGCAAAGTTCCTGCCCGATGGATTGCTGTAAACTGCGCCGCCATTCCCCGAGACCTTTTGGAAAACCAACTCTTTGGTCATCGAAAAGGTGCTTTCACCGGAGCGGACAAGGACCAACCCGGTGTTTTCCTTCATGCGGGGACCGGAACCGTTTTCCTTGACGAGATTGCCGAACTGAGCCCGGCCTTGCAAGCCAAGCTATTGCGCTCCATCGAGCAAAAGGAAGTTTTTCCCGTCGGGGCGAATGAACCGGTTCAATTTCATGCCCGCATAGTCGCGGCCACTAATAACAATCTTAAAAAACTGGTCGAGACGGGTCAGTTTCGCGAGGATCTTTATTATCGTTTGGGGGTCTTTGTCATCACCATTCCTCCTTTACGAGAACGCCGAGAGGATATCCCGGCCTTGGTGGAACATTTCATCGCCCGCCATAGCCGGTCGATGGGTAAAAGGATCGTGGGAATCGCTCATGACGCCATGACCCTGCTTCGAAACTCCAGATGGAAGGGCAATGTTCGGGAGTTGGAAAATACCCTTCAAAGGGCGGTCATTCTTTGTGATCACCCCTTGATCGGCGTGGAAGACCTACCGGGCGACTTGGTAGAAGAAACCGAAGATCCCCAAGCGGTGGATTCGCTTGACGCTGCCGTCCTTCGATTTGAAAAACGGCATATTCAGAGAATGATTTCTCTTTTCCCAGACAAAAAAGAAGCGGCAAAGCGTCTCGACATGGCCCTTAGCTCTCTTTACCGCCGAATTTCCGAGCTTGGAATCGCCCCGGATGGAAAATAACTTCGTTTTCCCTTCGATAAACCGATACTTTTTAAGATTTATCAGCTAAAATAGGAGGTCAGGCTTTTCGTAGGGGATATTCGATTGAGGAAAATAGCATTATCCATGGGATCACCCGCCCCATCACCCTTGGCCCCTTGCACCTTCGAAGAAATGAGGAAGCGTGGGTGGGATGGGGTAGATGTCGTCTTTGTAAGTGGGGATGCTTATGTCGATCACCCCAGCTTTGCTTCAGGGATTTTGGTTAGAAGCCTTGAAGCAGCGGGGTTCAGGGTTGGGGTTTTAAGCCAACCCGATTGGAAAACCTGTGATCCTTGGCGACAATTCGGCAAACCAAGACTCTTTTTTGCCATTAGCGCGGGCAACATGGACTCGATGATCAATCATTACACGGCCAACAGAAAGGTCCGTAATGATGATGCCTATTCCCCCGGTGGTCGCATTGGCCTAAGGCCGGACCGAGCCACTTTGGTGTATTGCCACCGCGCCCGGGAAGCATTTCCCGGGACCCCTGTCATTGCCGGTGGAGTCGAGGCATCGTTAAGGCGCTTGGCCCATTATGACTATTGGTCGGATTCGGTAAAACGATCAATCCTTCTGGATTGCAAAGCGGACATGGTCGTTTATGGCATGGGCGAGTTACCGATCGTAGAGATTGCAAAAAGGCTAGGCCAAGGTGAGTCGGTAACCCAACTTCGCAATATGCGGGGGATCGCCTTTGCCTTGGGTGCCAAGGAAAGCCCCTCCCTAAAGCTTCCCATGAACGAGGCGTTTGCCGACCTGAAAAATCGACTTAAGGTTCAGGACATTGTCGGCACCCGGCAGGTCGATCTGGAATTAGTACCCTCCTTTGAAGAGGTCAAATCGGACAAAATGGCTTTTGTCAAGGCCACCCGAATTATCCATTCGAACACCAATCCCTTCAACGCCAAAACTTTGGTGCAATATCATGATGGCCAAGCCATCATTTGCCAGCCTCCATCGTTTCCCCTTGATACAGCCCAAATGGACACACACTATGGGTTTCCCTTTACCCGCCGCCCACATCCCCAATATACCGAGCCCATTCCCGCGCATGAAATGATCAAAGATTCGGTCACCATCATGCGTGGCTGCTTTGGGGGTTGCACCTTTTGTTCGATTACTGCCCACCAAGGTCGGATCATTCAATCCCGTTCGGAGGAATCCATTCTTAATGAACTGCAAACCATGGCCAAAGATCCCGATTTCAAAGGGACCGTAAGTGATATCGGTGGTCCAACCGCCAATATGTACCGAATGCGGTGTTCTCGCCCCGAGGTGGAGGCCAAATGCCACCGCCTCTCCTGTGTTCATCCAACGGTCTGTAAACTTCTGGGTACGGATCACAACCCCCTTATTCAGTTGATGCGTAAATCCAGGGAACAAACGGGAATCAAAAAGGTTTTTGTGGCCAGCGGGGTCCGAATGGATTTGGCCCAGCTCTCCCCGGAATACCTAGAGGAACTTGCCGCCCACCATGTTGGTGGCCACCTCAAAGTCGCCCCGGAGGCGGTTGACCCCCATGTCCTTGACATGATGAAAAAACCAAGGAATGTCAACTTTCAGGGCTTTGCCACCGCCTTCAAAAATGCCAGCCTAAGAGCGGGAAAGCCCAAACAATATTTGGTTCCCTATTTTATTTCAAGCCACCCCGGTTCAGACATCCATGCCATGATCGATCTGGCCGTCTTCCTTAAGAAAAACGGCTATCGTCCCGATCAGGTGCAGGATTTTATTCCGGCGCCTTACGATTTGGCGACCTGTATGTACTACACGGGAATCGACCCGATGACCTTAAAGGAAGTTCACATTTCCAAAAGGCTCAAAGATCGTCAAATGCAACGAGCCCTCCTGCAATTTTTTAAGCCGGACAACTGGTTTGAAGTGCGTGAGGCCCTGATTCATGCCGGAAGAACCGATTTAATTGGGAGCGGGTGCGATGCCCTTATTCCGTCCAAGCCACCGGACCTGGCCCTAAAGAAACGACAAGAAAAAGCCACCTCCGCCGTGACCGGCGATCACTATCACCGGGTTCCCAAACCGGGTACATCCCCCGTGGTGAGGCAAACCAATTTGCGCACCGGATACCGCCCAGGAAGATCGACCGCCGGTCGGGGCCAAAAACCAGGTCGTGCCCCCGGGAAAGGCTCCACCCCATCATGAGCCGCAAAAGTTTCGAAGTGGAGCCCCATTTGGAAGGGGCTACGCTGGCCTCCTATGTTCGGGAAAAACAAGGACTTTCTTGGGCAAAAACCAAGCATCTTATTGATGCTCGAATGGTGGAAATTTCCAGCCAAGTTTGCCGCGACCCCGCCCGTAGAATTCATTCCGGCGAATCCATTACCATCCTTTCCTCTCCCACTCCGAAAAAGCCTTTTGACCATGGGGTGGTAATTCGACATCTCGACACCCATCTCGTGGTTGTGGAAAAACCCTCCGGAATCTCCTCCGTAAGACATCCCACAGAACGGGAATTTACGGCGGAACGGCGGGCCTTGTCCCCCACCCTTGAGGAGATCCTTCCCGAGTTGGTCAAACGGCGTGACTCCCACTCGGGGGGTGGCAAATCACACCGACTTCGCATTGTCCACCGCCTTGACAAAGGAACCAGTGGCCTGATGGTTTTTGCCAGAACTGTGGATGCCGAACGAGGTCTAGGTACTCAATTTCGAGATCACACCATCCACCGGCGCTATGTCGCGGTGATCCATGGTCAAATTCGTGATCAGTCTATCGAAAGCCACTTGGTTCGAGACCGTGGTGATGGTCGCCGCGGCAGCACCCAACTGCCAAGAGTAGGCAAGCATTCCGTAACCCACATCAAATTGCGAAAGCAGGTAGGGTCCTACTCAGTGTTGGAATGTCGCTTGGAAACCGGCCGGACCCACCAAATCCGAATCCACCTTTCCGATCGTGGCCACCCGCTTTGTGGCGACCCCGTTTATTGTAAAACATTATTCGGACCGGAAATCGCCGATAACAGCGGTGCCCCGAGGCTTGCCCTTCACGCCGAGGCATTAGGGTTTGTTCATCCAGTTACAGGTTCCACCTTGAGCTTTGATATGCCTTTGCCGGCAGATTTGGTTAACTGGTTAATTTCCTTGGAGAATACGAAATCATGAGTTTGGATATCCAATGGAATGAGCCCCATCCTGAAACAGGCGAAAAATGGTATATCGAAGCCCGCCGATTTGCTAAAGTCTGGTCGTTTTTTGTCCGTTACAAACGCCGAAGTGAATGGGAGGCCTTTCGCAATCCCACCATGGCCATGTGGGACCATATCCTCGATGCCCTAAAACGAAAATACACCCGCCGCGATGGGGTCGAGGTTGTCGACATCGCCCATTTGGAAAAACATATCAAGACCCTTCGGCCAGCCCTTGAGGCTTGGGAAGCCGAAAAACGAAACCGAGCAAACTAAGCTCGGCAATTGAGCCAACTTCCGCCCTTACGGTTTAGCGAGTTCAAGCCAATCCGGCAGCCCCCGGACCGGATCAAATGCATCGTCCGCGTCAATGTTTTCCATCCACCACGCCGCTTTTTTTACGGCCGGGATAGACTGTTTTGCTTGGCTTAGTTGGCTCCAAACCCCCGCTAGGTATTGATCCTGGATTCCTTTCTCGGCGGGCTTTCCCCCCTTGGGTGGACTTTTGGCCACCCGATACGCTTGAGCCAGAGCCGCCGCACAATTAACCCGCACAAACCAAACCACTTGGCCCATGCCCCCAATCGCGATATTCACATCTTTTGCCGAAGAAACATGATCTCCCAATAGGGCGTAAACATAAGCCCGACCCGCATAAAGTTCCCGGTCATTCGGATTGAGTTTGATCCCTTGAGAATAATCTTCCAAGGCAATTTCCCGCCATTTGCTAATCATGGCGGTGGCACGACGATTGCGTAAATAGGGCTGTTCCCCGTTAATTTCGAGACTTCGCGTGTAATCCGCCATGGCGCTGCCATAATCGCCCAGTCGGGCTTTGATAAGCCCCCTTGCCCGAAGAAGTTTGGCCTCAATCGTCTCGGGTGGGCCTTTTGGATCCAACTGTTTGAAATACGATGCCATGGCTTTGGCCCCTGTTTCATTGGCTTTACCCTGTGACGCTAAGGCAAACCCTCGATTATAAGCCTCAAGAGAAGCCTTGTAATCCACCAAAGATGCGGTGCGATTTACCC
>SIAL01000069.1 GCA_009691815.1 Gemmataceae bacterium
TTTTCGATGCCTTCTTCATAAATGGTTTTGTTCATGGCTTCGACTCCCGCATAGGTTTCCGTCGCAAGTAACTTGTCATACTCCGCTTTTTGCTCGGGCTCCATAGGAAGGTACGCCCTTACACATTCCCCCAAAAGAAACTGTTTACGGGCATCCAAGGGCGCTTGGCTGATCTTTCGAAGCGCCTCGGCACCCACCCAAGCAATTTTCTTCTCTGGAATTCCCATCAATGAGGTAAGGGCCACCCCCAGAAAGTTGTCTTTCTCCATATATTCTAACGCATCCAAACCCTTTAGGGCCACAAAAAGAAAGCGAAAGACTTGGACTTCCAACCCAAATAGGTTCTCCCGAAACTCCATGGTCCCATATTTATCACCGACCTGGTTCAGGAAGATGATGATTGGCAATACGGGCAAATTGGTCTGGTTTCGTAAATGGATGTAATAGGAGGGCATTCTCTTCATGATCGAGGCTTTGCTCTCCCCCGATTCGATTTCGATATGAACCACGGCATAACATTCCTCGGCCGGGAATCCTCCGGAGTCCAGTATTGGCAAGGCGTCTGACGCTTGGCGGATTTTGAATTTGCCAACCAAATCGAGGTGATGTCTGGACCCTTCCGGGGGATACGGGGATATCTCGGTTGTCAACCAATCCACCGAATCCAGCTCCAAACACTTGGCATATTCGGCAAAAAAGAGATGAAGAAAATCGGCAAAAAAGACTTTGATTAGTTCCTTAAAACGCTGATCATGGTCGGGTATAAGAACCACCTCGGAAACGAGTATGGATCGAAAATCACAAAGGACCTAACCAATTCCTATCCCAAAACCGGAGTATTGGCAAGTCGGCACCTGAAATGAAACGATTAGGCCAAGACATTAACCAAGATTTAATCGCTTATTTCAATCCCACCCGACCACGGGATTTCGTCAACAATCGGGTAATGGGAATATCCTACTATCCCGGAATTGGTTAACCGTACGCGTTCATGGAATTTTTAGAATTTTGTTGAGTAGCAAAACGGGGTCAAGTTAGGTTTTCGCCTAATTCTATCTTCTCCTTTTCAACATCCAAAAGCAGCAGGCACACTCCGTGTGCCGTTCGCTTTCAAACAGTCCCCGCCATGGTTTTCTCGATGGGGACTAAATAAAAACAGCGCCCGAAGTGTGCCCACTACTACAAAAACCCCCTCTCGTATTGCCCGCCGGCCTCCCATTTTCATGAATCGGATCAGGAATTGCCCTCAATCCGGCGACTTTACTCTTCCAACTCCCTAGAAAAACAGCGTGTCCCAATACACGCAAGGAGGTTCCCCATGAAGACTTCGTTTTTGGCCCTTGTGGGCCTAACGCTAGGTTTTTTTGCTCAAGCTCAAGATACTCAGAAAAAGGTGGAGAAAAAGGCTATCGCCCCCGCCAAAAAGGCTGTCCAAATCACCCTGAAAGTGGGGGATCCGGCGCCCCCCCTCAAAGCCACCAAGTGGGTCCAAGGATCGGAGGTTGCCTCCCTCGAAAAAGGCAAAATCTATGTCGTCGAATTCTGGGCCACCTGGTGTGGGCCCTGCATCGTCATGATGCCCCATCTAGGCGATCTTCAAAGGGAATACAAAAATCAGGGCGTCACCATCATCGGCTATTCCGCCATGGACCCAAATAATAGCGAAGTAAAGGTGCAAGCCTTTGTGGACAAACGAGGTCCCAAATTGGGATATACCTTTGCTTTTGCCGACAATAGAGACACCTACAAGGCATGGATGCAGGCGGCCGGTCGCAACGGAATCCCCTGTACCTTTGTGGTCGACAAGGGCGGCAATATTGCCTACATTGGCCATCCCATGTATCTTGATGTGGTCCTTCCCAAGGTTGCCAAAGGAACTTGGGACGCCACGGTGGATGGGGAAAAACTCAAGGAAATCGAGACCGAGGTAACGGCCCTTTTTCGCATCACCTCGGGTCAAGACGCCGAAGCAGGCTTAGCCGCCCTTAAGGATTTTGAGGCGAAATACCCGGCGCTTGGGAACATTCCCTATTTTGTCAGTCCCAAAATTCGCTTGTTGCTAAAAACTGCCAAAAAGGACGAAGCCTTGGCCATGGCCAACAAAGTCATCGAAAAGGCAAGCAAAAGCGATGACTCCTCGATGTTGGGGGGCGTAGCCACCACCCTTATCGGTCCCGATGCCATGGGGGACAAGGAATTGGCCAAGGTTGCCCTCGCCTCTGCGGAAAAGTTGTTTGCCATCGTGGGCAATAAAGATGTGGGCGGGAATTTGACCATGGCGCGTGTATTGTTTGCCAATGGCAAGGTTACCAAAGCCAAAGAACATGCCCAAGCGGCGGTGGATTTGGCTCCGGAAAATTCCAAAACAGCTTACCGCAATATGCTCAAATCGATCTTGGAAGGCGCCTCTCAGTAGTCCCTTCGCTTTTTTTGTAACCAACCCGCCTCTCCCGAAGTACCCCTTTCGGGAAAGGTTAATGTTCTTATTTCCCAAGGCGCCTGACCTTGACCGGCGGCGCCATCGACAATGCCTTGCGAATTACCGGTTCAAACGCCTCGGCTTGACGCATAAAACCCAAATCGTTGGGATGGCTGGCGTCTGTTGCACCTTCCGAATCGTTTCCCAAAAGGCTATTTCCTTCTAGGTAGAAAATCCCCTTCACTCCTTGCGCTTTGAGGTGGTTAAAGGCGGCCAAAAGGGCGGCATGGTTGGCCTTGTGAAAGGCGCTTTTGGCAGGATTGCCCCAAGCGTTGGTGAACACGCGATCCTCGACCAGTAGGATTGGCGTGGTGGGGCGGACCTTCCTTAAGGCCATAACCAATGGAAGGGTCCGTTCCTTAACCAAATCGGGCCCCATGTTGGGGAGGCAATCAATGATGTAAACGGAGGCGTCGATCTTGGCCATTAGATCCACCACCCCGGGATCCATGCGCCCACTGCCGCTGAAACCCAAATTGACCACAGGCAGATCGAGCATTCGGCCCAAAATGGCGGTATGGACCATGCCCGGCCGGGAGGCACATGCCCCATGGGTGATCGAAGTTCCGTAAAACACGAGCGGTTTTTCCCGTGCCAAAAGGGCCTCAAATTTGGCCGATTTGGGCACAGAAATCTCCATGGTTTCCACGCCGTTATAGAGCGGAAAATAGAGGCCGTATTCACGGTTTTGGTGGGCATCGTCTGTTCGGACACTTGGGAAATCGGCCAAAACATCTTGAGCCGTGGGCACAGAAACCATTACCCAGCGCCATTTCCCCTGGTCATCCCGGGCGTAGAGATCGACCCCGCTTTTCCCGGTGGCGGGCATATGGGGCATGGCAAGACTTGGGCTTCTGAGGCGATATTTGACTTGGATGGTTTTCGAGTCGGTGCGAAAACGAACAAACATCCCGGCACTATCGCGGCTAAGGTTCCAAACGGCTTCAGGAATGGTTTTTTCGGCGTTTTTGGGAAAGCGGTCGAAAAAACGAAGCCTTTCTTCCTCGGCAAAGGCCCGTCCTTCCACCCCCATCTTTTGAACATCGTACCGAGCCAAATCCGGCTGGGGTGCGGTTTGGGCGAACGAGACAAGTCCCCAAAGGAGAAAAGGAGGCAGCATGGCGGATTTCCTGCTAAAGAGGGGTGGTGGTGGCGAGGGTTCCCGCTTTTTCTAGTCAAAATCCCGCCAAATCCACACAATTTTATGGAGAAACTCAACATAATATCACATAATAATTCCTCTGGAGGATTCGATTACCTTCCTAAAGGAACCTATGCTTCTATCGCCGGCCAAAGTAATTTTTGAGGACAATCACCTTTTGGTGGTGGACAAGCCCTCCGGGGTGGCTTCTGCCCATGGCAAAGGGCCTGAGGATTCGCTGGATCACCTGTTGCGGGATTGGCTAAAGGAACGCGACAAGAAACCCGGCAATGTGTTCTTGGGAGTGGTTCAACGGATTGATCGGCCGGTAACGGGTGTTTTGCTTTTTGCAAAAACCTCCAAGGCCGCCTCCCGTTTGGCCGAGCAATTTCGTGATGGGCTGGCCAAAAAAACCTATTGGGCGATTGTCGAACCCGGCCCCACCGAATCCGAAGGAATCATGGAAGATTTCCTAGGGGTTGGCCCGGGGGAGTTTGGTGGCCGTAAAGCATGGATAACCAATGCCGATGATCCCGAAGGCAAGCACTCGTTGACCAAGTTTTCGGTAAGAAAGCGCCTCGGTCGCCGGGCTTGGTTGGAGCTAAACCCAAAAACCGGCCGCACCCACCAACTTCGGGTCCAGTTGGGCAGTCGTGGATATCCCATTCTTGGAGATGATCGGTACGGCGCCAAGAAACGCCTTCCCTGGGGAATCGCTCTTCATGCCCGGTCGCTCACGGTGGAACATCCCGTTAGTGGCAAATGGGAAACCTATACCGCTCAAGTCCCCCAAGATTGGCCAGACGAATTGGGCAAGGGATGGAATTTTCCCGTACCCCAATCTCAATCGCCCCGCCGCCCCTTTTAACGGAACCCGTTTTTATGCCACCTTTGGATACTCGTTTGGAGCAATTGAGACGGATTTGTCAGGTAGACCCCGGCGAACGGGGTCTGGCCCTGCCCGTCGAACGCAACGCTTTCACAGAGCGCTCCGGGGATTTGGCCAAGGCGGCCCATGCCCTTTGCACCCCTGACCTTGCGGGGCATAAAACCCGCGTCGGAATCCTCACTGGGTTCCATGTCCCAATCGACGAACATTCCGGGGCATTCGAGACGGATGGCCCGCTTGGGACCATCTTCCTTGCAAGAGCCCTCCTTCAAGTTGGGATCGAACCCGTACTTTTTGGAGAATCGCCCCTATTGGTGGCCCTTGAAGCGGGCCTGAACAAATCCGGCATTGGCGGAAAGGTTCGCCTCATCGAATATCCCAGGGATGCGTTTGAATCCGGGTTTTATATTCGAAGATTTCACATCACGGCGGGCCGCCTTACCCATTTGGTCGCCATCGAAAGGCCCGGGCCAAGCTACAGTTTGGCGACGCTTCGGTGTCGCGCGGACTATCTCCCCGAATGGGATTTCGACTTCAAAAAAGTCGCGCCTCCCATGACCCGGGATCGCTACCTGACCATGTCCGGAATCGATGTGACCCACCACCACAGCCAAGTCCATTGGGTATTTGAACAACCCAGCCCGCACGGACCAAGGCATACTATCGGCGTGGGCGATGGCGGGAACGAACTGGGCATGGGCGCCATTCCTTGGGATCTGATCAACAACACCATTCCTCTTGGTGGTCGAATTCATTGCCGGATTCCAACCGATTCCGTGGTGGTGGCGGGGGTAAGCAATTGGGGAGCGTGCGCTCTGGCTGGGGCCGTCTTGGCCATCCACGATGCCTGTCATGGGGGCCTGTTCGACTCCCAAAAAGAACACGACATCCTAGCCGCCATGGTCCGTCAAGGAAACCTGATCGACGGTCGCACTTTGGAATCCACCACCACGGTGGATGGGCTTCCTTGGGACATTCACGCCTCGGTGCTGGATAAAATGGGCGCCGTGCTGGCCCAGTGACACCGGGGTCCAAATCGATCCCGTTTGGTCATCAGAAGTCTTTTCGCCAAAACCAATGCGAAGCCTGGTAAAACCAGTTCAACGAACTCCCTTTGCAATCCGCCACCATTACAGATCCCATGAAGGGTTTACATGGGAAAACCGGGGTTAATTGAATTCAATCAAGGACAGCAATAAAAGCGTGGTCCCGTTCCCCATGGCGTGGGCGGCTATGGAGGCGACGAGGCTGTTTCTGGTCTCGCGCAATAGGCAAAAGAGGGTAGCCAAACCACCCAACGCGGGTAGCCCAAGGATGCCTTGCTGATGAACCGCTGCAAAGAGTATGGAGGAAATCAGAGCGCTGATCCAGAACGAAGGCCGAACCCCAGCCAATCGCGAGGATTCCCGCAGGTGGCGGAAAAGAAACCCGCGAAAGAAGATCTCCTCCACAATCGGGGCCATCACCACCGCCGCAAAAACGCCAAGCCACCAATCCAAACGGGACCCCTTGGCAAGCTGCATGGGAAGGGGATGTTCCGGGGTGGGAGCATCGGGGAAGGACTGGATCAGCCCGGCGGTGAGGCACAACAGCACCAGCATTACCGGCCAGAAAGCGAGAGTACCAAAGATCCCGGCAGGGATTTCCTTGAGCGAAAGATCGCTTGGGGAAAGGCCCAACATTTCACGCATTTTGGTCAACGACATACCCCGGGCCAAGGGCCACGCCAAAGCCCCTAGGCTTGTGATTTGAACCAGAATGGAAACGATAAGGCTATTGGCAAGGGAGGTTGGCACAACCCAATAGGAGACGGCGAAATTCAGGCTAAAAAATACCGCTATCCAGAGGGCAAAAGTCTCCATAAAAATGGGCGACGCCCCTAGGGAATCTTCACCCGGATCATTCAGGCCAGGCCCCAAAGCCCCGCGGGAACCCCGAATCCAAAGAAAGATGAGCGCCACCAGCCCCGAGGCGATCAAGGCTATAACTATCAGCGATGCCAGACCAATTCGCATGGCGAAGGAAACCAATTTCCCAAAATAAGAGAGCGGCTCGCGCACCCAAAATTCGGCGTCCTCGGGGGAGGGCGGCGCATTGCCGGGAATGGTGGCGAACCAGCCAATTTGGCTTTTGATTGTTTTGCGCGCCTCATCTGTTATCGGCGCCAACGGATCTTTGGCCCGACGGCGGACCCAGTCCTCGACAATATCCATGGTGGATTTGAGCCCGGCATCGGTGGCGGACTTGGAGATCTCTTCAAGGCGTTTGAGCGCCGCGGGAGAACCGACCGTCGATGCTTCCACAATGGCAAGGGCAATGGCTCCACGGGGGCCTTGGTTTTTTAAGGCCGGTTCCAATTGCTTGATGACATCACTGGGTGGCACCCGGGATAGGATTTGGACACCCCAGAGGAGCTTGGCCGCCACCGTTTCGGCCATGAGAGGCTCATTGTTGTCCAACACCTGATTGGCCCCAGCCACCGGATTTACCACCGGGGCACGGGCCGGGAGGAGATAGTTTCGGTTTAGGATCAAGGCCACCACCAATAGCACCACGACCCACGGAATCAGGGGGATGCGTGGTTGGGCGGGTGGGGGCGTTTCGTCCCACGGATAATCCGGATCGGAATCATCACTCATTTACCGGCCTCCCACAGGCGTTCGCCGCCGGTGAAAGCATTGGCGTTACTCCCAAGGATGGCCCCCGGGGGAAGTTCAGGAAGGCTTTTCGCGTTGCCGCCCCCCAGCACCACATAGTCGGCGCACAAAACCATCCTGAGTTTATGGACCACATCAAACACCACCATGGTCCAGCGCTTTAGCCCCAATCGCTTTAAGGCTTTGGTGCCCACCCATTCTTCAAAGGTTAGTTTTTTCCGATAGGGCGCATGGCCTAATTCCAACGGGGCCACCGTGCCATCGATGATCAAAGTGGTGCCAAGGCCAGTGCCCAGTCCCAAAAAGAGCATCCTTCCGCCCTGATAGCTACCCAATGCCTGCATGGCGGCGTCGTTGATCAGGCGGGTCGGTTTTCCGAATCCCTTTTCAAAGTCAAAATCCATCCATCCCCGGCCAAGATTCGCCGGCTCCCTGGTGATTTGGCCTTTGGAAACCGGGCCAGGGAACCCGACACTAATGCAGTCAAAAACGAGGTCGGCCGTATGGTCCTTGACCCCTTCCACCAGATCGTCCGGAACAAGGTCCGGCCCCGAGGGAAACTTGCGCACCTCTTCAGTTTCGGAAAGCCGCATTTTGACATTGGTCCCGCCAATATCAATCACCAAAATCTTTATCGCTTTTTTTACCTTGGTCATGGCGGGACTCCCTAGTACAAACGGCAAATCCAACCCGGGCCAAAAGTACCGGAATGCCGTTGTTGTTTTTATAGGGTAATTCCAAAATGCGGGCAATCCGCCAGGATGGGTCCAAGCACTAAGGAGCAACCTTTGCCAACGATTGGGGTTTCACTTGCCGATTGGCTTTGTTCAAACGAATGCTACTGGGGTTCGACTAGGATCAAGTCTTTAGGCCAATACGCCGATGGTGCCTACTTACGATTCTTGCCGCGAGAGGCTTTAGCCCGCGCCTCCTCCACCCGGAATTGAACAATCTTGGCGATAAGTTTTAGGGGCATCGGTTGGTCGAGGGGAAACTGAACGGAGCCTTTGGCGGTGGGGAAGTTTAACAATTCCGCCTAGAAGTTCACTATTCCAGATGGAGTCGGGTAGAACCCGATATGGTTCTTGTGCCTTACGAGCCGGAAGCGTTTGCAACGGACAAATCAGGAACAGGTTGTGTTGTGTTTTACGAGCCGGACGCGTCAGGTACGGACAAACGATGCAAGCCTGTTCTTAATAACTGTTTCCTGTTCCCTCATTGCAAAATTAACCGCCAAGGCCCTAGATCTAACTGCTCCATAGCCCCTGCAAAACACAACAGAGATCCTTTTTAATGGACTTAAACCGGGGTATTTTCCTTCCTGTCAACTCATCCGTATACAAATCCCTTCGAATCTCCACCATGATGGAAGAGACCCGCCGATCCACCTGAAAATGGGCCATGGGGACTAGGGATCCCTTAAAGGGTCGGTTCACTTCCACCGAATATCCTCGTGCAAGAAATCCGTTGACACATGCCTCCTCCAACTCCTTGGGAGTATGGAAGGGATCTGTCCCAATGCAAATTTCGGGACGATTTTGCGATTGATCCCATTCGTAGGGGAGCGGCCGGGAAGGGAAACTATGGGCGTCAAGGATAAGGCAGCGATTGTGGCTGGCCAGAGTATCGTCCACCAGTTCCGTAAGGCGGGCGTGATGGGGCCGATAAAAGCACTCCAGCAGACGGGTCCGTTCGGTTGGGGAAAGGGACCGCCTTAAGGAATCGCCATGGGCCGTCTTTGTGTAAAGGACACCCATCCCCTTTTGAACCATTATCTCCCTGGCATCGTCCTCGAATCGTTCCGGATCGACCAACAGGCGGCTCATGGGAAAACGAAGAGTTCGAACCTCTTGGGGGGGAAAGGAAAAAAGATCATCCGTGTGGGCATCTGTCATGCGGATCCGCTCGGCCATCAAATCCTCATCGGACAAAAGGAATTGGTCGCGAAACTCTAGCGGAATATGGCGAGAGGCATGAGGCATGTGAACAATACATTTGGGAATGGAAAATGGTGATACCATAGTACGCCCTTAATGTGGAAGAAAATTAGGGTAAAATGTCACTCACATCCTCGCCTTGTTCCTTCAAATACTCCTGAACCTGTTTGGCAAAAACTGGATCCAACATAGCAATCACATTCACATCTATATCATACTGATCAAGCATTTCATCAGACCCAATGCCCCTATAGGAGTCAACCAATTCCTCCGGGGTAAAGATTTCCGAAACCCGATCATATTCCCTGATTCCATTCTCGAATCCATCCTCTTCTTCTCCCTCGGGGTAATAATGTTCGGCCACTAGGGTGAAGGACTTGTATTTTTCCTTTATCAGATAAATGGAGTGGCAAAATCCTGATCCCCACATATCTTGGGACGGTTGTTCGTAGAGACAAACCTTTGTGATTCTTTTTTTCTTTTTTTTGGGAGTTTTTCCCTCTTCGGATCCAGCCATAACCATCTCCTTTTCGTCGTGTCTAAAAGCCCTAAAACCAAATACTATTGCTGTGTTCCTTTGCCTTTTTCCCCCATGGATTCCGGGGTACTTATTTCTTCCCTTGGGGCAAAAACATATCGTCCTCGGGTTCCAAACCGATGCTGAAAATGCCCAAATTTCCCGTCCAGGGGATTGGTTTTTTCAAAACCCGGGCATTCTCCAGCAGAAAGCACCATTCCCCGTGCTGATGGATCGATTTTTTCCGACTTTCGGCAACCTCGACGGTGACGCAATCCACCAGGTCCACCATCCCAATAATGGCGCCAAAGCTGAGTTCATTCCAGGGGGGAAGCCCCGGGAAAAACTTTTTGCGCCTTTCCTTGGCCCAATCCGCCGGCTCCGTGCCAAGGATATTGTCGGGGCTTTTACTCGCGTGAATCCAAATGGGGCCGCGATAATCGGTGTACCAGCTCCGATTTTCACAATCCTTCCAGCCATGAACAGCACCCCATGCGAAGGGTTGCTTGAGTGAAATCGCCTTGGCCATCGTGGTTTCTCCTGTCCAATGGGGTGAATTAACAATCTTTTCCAAAGATACTAATAGGTGCTATTGCCTATCCACCTTTTCCCGAAATGGACCAATGGGGATCAACCCCCTCCTGACATCGCAATAGCTGAGGGAAAGTTGGTCGCCCTGAACATGGTACAGGGCGTCCTGTAGGTATTTCTCCCCAAGGTCGCAAGCAACCGTAAAAGGGATCGGCACAGCCCAACCGGGTTCCTCATGGGCCGAATCGTGTTCTTCGGGTTCCGAATCGGGGGCGTAGCCGGTGATGCGTTGGGGTTCATGCCCCAATGCGCGAAGTTCCGCCTCCAGCCGTTGATAGGCGTTTTGATTTCGCTCATCGGGCCACACCTGTCCGGTGGTGGCATGGGCGGTGAGGATAACAAATTCCAACGGAAAGTCCGTGGGGCTGTCGATCCGAAACCGGGTTGTCCGGTAGTATTCGGGAACGGTGAACATCTCGTTTTCCTTGCTCTTTGGTTTCTCTGGCAAAGCCCCAAACCGCTTTGCCACGGGCTTTTGGGATGTCCCCTACTTTCGACCGCGGCCATCATGGTCGCGGCCTTTCCCAGGAAAATTTGGCTTCTCTGCCCTCAAAGAATCCATGGTGCGCCTATCGTCGTCATTGCCGGCCAGCTTCCTTACGGCCTCTCTTTCGTACAGGTATGGATCAAACTGCCCGTTCGATCCGAAGTGTCCTTCTAGCCCTGAAAACTGTTCGCTCATAGCACGCCCTCCCTTTCAATGGTTTGGTAAAAACGCCTCACCCTTCGGTGGATCTCGTCCGAGATCTGGCCCGTTCTGGACTTGGAAACAGCAAGCTCCCCGATCAAAAAATCCATGGATACTTCCTGCCTTGATGGAATCCCAACTTCCCCGGCCAAACGGGATCGGGTGGGATTTCGCTTTCACCAACCTTTTTACCCACCAACCTAAAAAGAATTTCACCAAGGGGGAAAAATTGTCCAGAAAAATAAGGAGAAGCATGTGTCATCCAGCCGTGTTCCTTTACGAGCCGGAATCGTCGGCGACGGACAAATCAGGGGGGAAACGGTGGCGGTTACCGTTTTCAACGATCGGGGCTGTATTGAAGTAGTAGGCAGACTCCGTGTGCCGATTTTGATTTACGGCCCGTCGGGTGGGCCTCCGACGAGGGCGGTTTGAAGGCGGACGGCACACGGAGCTTGCCTACTACTTTTGGATATTGAAAAGGAAAGGGTGAAATGAGGTGAATCGCTAACCTGACCCGTTTTTTCTTTCCGGCTCTGTCCTCCTCGGGGGATAAGTTACGAACTTTTGCCCGCTCTTTTTCTCCTGCTCCTTGATGTCTTGGAATATCGCATCGAGGTCGTAATTGAACATCGCCGCGTGGGCGTCGCGAACGCGCCGAACCTCCTCCACGATGGGATCGTTCATGGTTTTGTCTCCAAAAGTTCCTCGTGGGTGCAGATAATCGGAGCCTTGAGTCCCT
>SIAL01000070.1 GCA_009691815.1 Gemmataceae bacterium
ACGGGGGCCATTATTGCCATGCTCCCCTTTGGAGCCATTGGGCTTTTGGCCTACTTCTTCAAACCCACCATGGATTTCCAAGACTTGCCCATCATCCTTTTTGTGTTGGCCGTGGAAGCGGTGTTTACCTTTTTGGTGGGTTTAATGGCGCTTGCCGTTCTGCTCAAAAACGATGTCAAATTGGGCTTTGCCTACCGAAGCGACGCAACCGGTTAGGATTCCTTAGTCAATAGTCAAAAGTCCCAAATCAAAAGGGGCTCTTGCCCCGAGTAAGCAAAGTCCAGAGCCCGGCAAGACGGCCTAGCCAGTTTTTGTCGTGGCCAAGGCACAGCAGCGCCCAAAGGTCGTGGCGGTGATCGTTGCCCGACCATGCTTGATCATAGTGGGGACGAAAGTGCCCCTTTCGAATGCTAAGCACCATGGGCCTTGTCATGGCCAACAACCCTTCCTCACCCTGGGTGACGCCCCAACCACTGGCTCCATGACCTCCAAAGGGGGAACCCGGGTGGGCCACCGGGGCAATCAAATCATTAACGGTTAAGATTCCGCTGTTTAAGACTGCGCCAAGCTCAAGCCCATCATCCACATCCCCGGCAAACACCGAGGCCCCGAGTGAAAACCTGGAATTTCCCAAGATTTTAGGGATTTCCTCCACCCGATCGAAGGGGACCGCCACCGCCAAAGGGGCGAAACAGGGTTCCCGAAAAGCTTGCAGATCCGTCCGGGTTGACTCGATCAATGCGGGCTGCATGGCAAACTCGGTCTCACTGTCGGGAAAATGCCCTCCGGAAACATGGGCACCGTGGCGGACCGCGTCTTGCACCAGATTTTTTGCGCTAGCCAGTTGGCCGGGTGTGGCCAATGGAGCCAATAAGGCTTTGCTAAAACGCTCTCTTAGTGGGGCAATTAACGGCTCATAAAGGGAGCGATGAATCAGAATGCGCCGTGGGGCGACGCAAGTTTGGCCGGAAAAGGACCGAATGCCAAACCAGATGGCCTTCCTTGCCAATTCAAGATCGTGAAAATCCTCTAAAACAACCAATGGGTCCGCCCCGGAAAGCTCCAAAACCGAAGGGATCAACCTCTGGCCCAATTTTGTGGCAATACTACGGCCAGTGGCTTCGGCCCCGGTAAACACCAAAAAATCAATCGCTTGATCGCAAAGCCATGCGCCGTATTCTCGCACTGCGGGGAGGACAACCAACCGATCTGGGCCAAAACCCGCCTCCCGCAAGGCCTTTTCCAAGATCGCCCCCGATTGGGGAGCCACTTCGGAAGGCTTCCAAACCACACTGTTGCCCGCGGTAAGGGCTTGAATAATTTGCACCCCGGACAGGAAAAAGGGATAATTCCAAGTCCCAATGATTCCTACAACACCGTGGGGCATTCGACACACCCATTGTTGGTCCCCGAGCCAAAGGGGAGAGCGGGAGGACCTTCGAGAGGCCAAAATTTTTCGGGCATTGCGCCCTAGAAAACGACACGCCTCCGCCAATGGCAGGATTTCGCCGCCCAGCACTTCCCCGGGACTTTTACCAAGGTCCTCCCTAGCGGCGTCCACAAACTCCTTGGCCCGTTTGACCAGCACGGCCCGCAAGTTTTTTACCGGTTTCAATCGGGAGAGGAGGGGTTCCTTGCGCCGTTCCATCGAAAGATCCGCTAAGCGTCGTATCTCTAACTCAAAACGGGTTTCAATCGGTCCCTCGTTCAATGGACTGCCTCCCTACTTTTTGCAATGCAAGATTATCTTACCAATCGCGGCAAAGGCTCCTCCATGAATCCTGCTCCCGAGTTTCCCAATTGGATTACCGCCGACCTTCCCGGTATTGGCGGAAGTTTCAAAGCATCCCCTGAGGATTTTCTTGTAGAGGAGATCGCCGCATATGAACCTTCAGGAACCGGCGAGTTTTTGTACCTTTGGGTGGAAAAACGAGACCTTGCGGCGGGCGAATTTGTGCGCGTTCTGGGAAAATCCTTGGGAATCCAACAACAAGACATTGGTGTCGCCGGCTTAAAAGACAAGGTAGCCTTAACCCGACAATGGGTTTCAGTACCCTTGTTAAATGAGGAAAAACTAAGCCAAATCGATCACCCCGGCATTCGCATTCTGAAAACAGGCCGACACAATAACAAACTCAAAACGGGCCATTTAAGCGGTAATCGCTTTCAAATTCGAATCCGGGGAACAGTTAATCAAAGCCAAGAACGCTTGGTCGGCCTGCTTGGGCGCATTCACACCTTGGGCATTCCCAACGCTTATGATCGCCAGCGATTTGGGCGCGGCAATGAAACCCTCAAACTGGGCTGGGAAATCCTCTCGGGAAACGCCCCAAGATCCATCAAACCTTGGCTAAGGCGCTTGGCGGTTTCGGCACTGCAATCGGGACTTTACAATACCTACCTGCTCAGAAGACAACTCGAGGGAAACCTGCACAGGGTCATTCCCGGGGAGGTTTTGGCCAAATGCCCTGCCGGAGGGATGTTTCGGGCACCCACCGACCCGGAAGCTCTTGGCCCGGAACAGGCCCGCATGGACACCCATGAAATCACCAGCGCCGGCCCCATCTTTGGTTGGAAACTATTTGCCGCGGAGGGCATAGCCAAGGCGTCTGAAGATGCGCTTTTGGCCCAATCGGGACTCAACCGGGAATCCTTCTTGCGGGAAAAGAGAATTACCGAGGGAACCCGCCGGCGCAACTTGATATTTCCCCAAGTGGAAGTGGTTGGCTTTGAAGATCGAGATGTGGTTATTCGCTTTGAGCTCCCCTCGGGGTCTTATGCCACCCGGGTACTAGGTGAACTAATGCACAGTGAGGAAACAGCCCCGGAATCCCTCGTTGATTCCGATTCTAACGACAATGCGGAGTTTCCCGACACTTAAAAATCCAGTTTTGCCCACTTGACCATAATTGATTTGAGACCTAGGCCTAAGGTCATCAAACTGTTTACTTATAGAATACAAGCACCTCAGCTGGAGTGGCTCCCGTGAATCCCGACGAAGTCATTGCCGAATACACCGTTCCCGAGAAGATTCTTCTTGCCGCTTCCGTATTGGAGACGCGAGGAGAAACCCCTTTTACGGCGGAGGCTTTGATTGTCTGCTCTTGGAAGGGGTACCCCGTCACATTTGGCCTCAAAGGATTTGCGGACCAGCACCCTGATTCCAACAAAATTCTCGCAAGCATCATGGGAGAAAAAGGATTAGCCAAGAAGGGGTGGCTGCAAAAAGTGGGGCAAAAGCTCTATATCCTCACCGAAGATGGCAGGGAAGTGGTGCAACGGCTGCGCCAAGGAGAACCGGTCACCTTATCTCGACCCGCCAAGTCCATTAAGGCTCCCACTTTCCCCCTGGAACTGGAAAACTTTGTCCAATTGATTTTTGAGTCCACCGCCTTTACCAAATTTCAGGAACAACGAAGAGCGGAAATCAACTTCGTCGAAGCGTGCAAATTCTGGTGCATTACCGATACCATGAACAGCGAGACCATTGATGCCAAGCGGCTCATTTTTTCGGATAACCTCAAACAACTTAAGATTGAAGTAAAACCCTCCACGATGCTCACCAATGGCCGAAGCCTAGATCCCGAAGATTTGGACTTCATCATCAAGGTACACGAATTCCTTCAAGATCGATTCAGCCGAAACCTAGCCATGTTTCGTCACAAAAGCCCGCGCTAATTTTGGGTAAGGATTTGAAATCCCTTGGAAAAACTCCCCGAAACCAAGGGGAAGTTTTTTTGTTGCCAAACGGCAATAAACCACATTTCAAAAATAAAAAACCCACAAAAGACCCGAATTATGATTTTATTATTCCGAGGGAAAAATTACGAACCCGCCACGGTAAACTGCCTGGGCTTCCGCCCACCGCTCGCTTCCGTCTCGTAAATAAAATCGCAAACGAGGGAATCCTATTCCCTATTGCATCATTTGTCCGTCGCTGACGCTTCCGGCTCGTAAATAATTCTTAATTCTTAATTCTTAATTGTCCGCTTCAAATATCCTGCTGGGAGTAATCGCACCTTTGCTTTACCAATGGGCGATAGGTCCTTCCGGTAAGCGAATATCAAGCTCGGCGGGATGCCAATCTCCCTTTTCCTCGCGTTGGGAAAGTATCTCCCCGATCCGCTGTATCGTGTTGGAAAAGTGCTGGGCGCTTTGGATCATGACCAGTTCCTGTTGGATGGCTTTTCCTGGCCGGATCACCTTGCAATACCATGTTGCCACTTTGCGAAAATTGATGCACGCCGACCGTTCGGTTCGTAGTTTGAGCATCGACTGAAAGTGACCATCCATAAATTCGAGCCGTTCCCGGTAGGTAGGATGAGGTCCGGGATCGCCGGTTTTGTCCCATTGGGAAAGCCGCCGAAAGATCCATGGGTGCATCAAACCACCGCGCCCAATGGCCAACCCGGCACACCCTGTTTCCTTGAGCATTTGGGCCGCCTCGGGTATGGTTTTCACATCCCCATTCCCAAAAACGGGGATTCGTTCGACCGCTTCAACCACCCTCTTGATCCCATCGACATTCACCCCACCACGGAAACCCTGTTCACGGGTTCGCCCATGAATGGTTAAGGCCGCCACTCCGATTTTTTCGAACTCTCTGGCAAAATGGGGAGCGGTAATCTGTTCATCGTCCCAACCCAAGCGCATTTTGACCGTCACCGGAATGGTAACCGCCTCAACCACCTTTTGCACCAAAGCCACGGTGTCGGTGGGTTGGCACATCATGGCGGATCCGCCTCCCCCCTTGGTCACCTTGTTAACCGGACACCCCATATTGATGTCCACGATATGCGCCCCATGGGCCTGACACCACTTTGCGGCTTGGGACATGACGGCCGGATCATTGCCGAAAATCTGCATCGCCAAGGGTTCATCCTCGGGACAAGTTTCGGCCAACTCCAGCGATTTTCCCCCTCCAAGGATCAGTGCCCTTGCGCTAATAAGGTCTGTTGTGGCAAGCCCCAAGCCACCCAATCGCCTCATCACCAATCGAAAAGGGAGGTTGGTGTATCCCGCCAAGGGAGCAAGAGAAAACCGGGATGCCAAGACCCGATTGCCGATCACAACAGGCTTGCCTGGAACCCACTCTGTCAAAGAATCTGGACCGGAATTTTCGGGGGAAGCTGTTTGAACTGGGGTCTCCACGCAATCAACCTTTATGAAATACGAATTTGGCGGGGTTTCCTTCACAGGCTGCCCCCAGTATTGGGCGCCACAAGGAGGTCTCCTCGATCCGCTTGGCCACCTCCAAGTCCTTGGTGGTAATTCCCCCGGCACTGTGGGTTTTGAGTTTAACCAAAACCCTGCCCCAGGTCACTTCGAGGTCGGCGTGATGGTAGGCCGCCTCGCAGACAAAGCCAATGGAATTGACCAACATTAGGGTGGTGGGCCAACCGTCGGTGTTCAATTTGCGCCGAATCCAGCCGTTTTCCAAGAACCAATGGTCCAAACCCCACTCTTTGAGGCGGGTAGGCACCATAGTTTCTTCGATTACCGTTTCAGGGGGATTTTCCATGGTTTTTACTCCTTGAGCTTGACGCTCATGATCTTACGGAGGATCCTTGTGGCAGGAAATCTTTCTCACGGCTTTCCCGGAGAACCTGACATGAATGCCAAATGGTCCGCTTTTGCTTTGTTATCCTTGCCCCTTTGTGGTTGCGTCGAGGACTTTGACCACCTCAAAGCAATTGGCGCCAAGTTGGCCCATCGCACCCCACAAGCGGACAAGTTGGGGAAACTACCCTGGTCCGATGCCGCCAGACAACTCCACTCCTCCCTTACCAAAGATCCCCTATCCCACCGCGTTTCCTATCGCCTTCAGTTTGACAAGGACTTGGCGGATCAATCCATTCATGCCGAACTCAAGGGGGCGGGGCAAATCGAACTTACCGGATATGTGGATTCGGCAAACCAGAGAGAACGGGCCATGGAGGTTGCTTCCCGAACGATTGGGGTTGTGGAAGTGGTCAACAATCTTAAGGTGGGGAAACCGGTGATTGCCGAGCCGGACGCTTCCAAGGAAGGTCCCCCCAAGGGCGAACCCTTAGCCCCGATGCAGGGTTCCCCGGTTAGCGAAAAACCAACTGGAGTTCCCGAAATCAAAGGGTTGTCTCCATCGACTCCGCCGTTGTCTCCTTTAACTCCGCCTTTACCTCCATCGATTCCGCCGGTGTTGGGAGCCCCGATCACCATTCCACCATTGCCAATTACGAAATAGCACAAAGGCCTTTTCCTTTGAAGCTACCCCATCTACGAAAAAACCTCCGGGGATACCGGAGGTTTTTGTTTGCCAAAGCTTGGGCTAGCGATTAATAGAGGTCGTCGCCACCTTGGCCTGGTTTCTTGTCATCCTTGGAGGCTTCGGCGATGAGGGCATCCGAGGTAAGGAGCAAGGTCGATACCGAGGCGGCGTTTTGAAGAGCCGAACGAACCACCTTGGTCGGGTCGATAATACCCTTCTTTACCATGTCCACATAGGCGTCGTTACGAGCATCGTAACCGTGGTTGAAATCCTTTTCGAGGAGGACTTTGTGCATCACAACCGCGCCATCTTGGCCGGCATTGTTGGCAATTTGCTGGATGGGTGCCCGGCAAGCGCGAACCACGATGTTGTAGCCGACCTCTTCGTCATGGGTAAGGCCGGTTGGTTTTAGGCCATTTGACGCACGCAGGAGGGCAACGCCTCCTCCGGGAAGAATGCCTTCTTGGACGGCGGCGCGGGTCGCGTGCATGGCGTCTTCGACACGGGCTTTCTTTTCTTTCATTTCCGATTCGGTTGCGGCGCCAACATTGATCTTGGCCACGCCACCGGAAAGCTTGGCGATTCTCTCGCTGAGCTTTTCACGATCATAATCGCTGGTCGACTTTTCCAACTCGCGTTGAATGCTGCCGATACGGGATTTGATCTCGTCTTTCTTGCCTTTGCCTTCGATGATGGTGCAATTGTCCTTGTCGATTTTGACTTTGCTGGCCCTGCCAAGGTCATCGAGTTCGATAGCTTCGAGGCTGATTCCGAGGTCTTCGAAAATCGCCTTGCCGCCGGTGAGCTTGGCAATGTCTTCGAGCATGGCTTTGCGACGATCGCCGTAGCCTGGTGCCTTGACCGCACAGCACTTCAGGGTGCCGCGCATTTTGTTGATAACGAGGGTAGCCAGGGCTTCGCCTTCGATTTCTTCGGCAATGATAAGGATGGAACGGCCTTTTTCCAAGATCTTTTCCAGAAGAGGAAGAAGGTCCTTATTAGAGGAAATCTTCTTTTCGTGGATCAAGATTAGGGGATCTTCAAGCTCGACTTCCATTTTGGCGGAGTCGGTAATGAAGTAAGGCGAGAGGTAGCCCCGGTCGAACTGCATACCTTCGACAAACTCGTGCTCGGTGCGAAGAGTTTTGCCTTCTTCAACCGTGATAACGCCGTCTTTGCCCACTTTTTCCATAGCTTCGGCGATGATCTTGCCGATTTCTTCGTCATGGTTGGCGGCTACGGAGGCAACGCTTTCCAGATCTTTGGAAGAGGTGCGAACGGGTTTGGAAGCGGCTTTTAGCTTTTCGACAATATCCGAAACCGCCTTTTCCACGCCACCTTTCATGAGCATGGGGTTAACGCCGGAAACGACCGCCTTTAGCCCTTCGATATAAATGGCTTCGGCAAGGACGGTGGCGGTGGTGGTGCCGTCACCGGCCACATCGCTGGTCTTGCTGGCGACTTCGCGCACCATGCGCGCGCCCATGTTTTCGTATTTGTCTTCGAGTTCGATCTCTTTGGCTACCGTCACGCCGTCCTTGGTTACGGTCGGCGAGCCGAAGCTCTTTTGGATCACAACATTGCGACCCTTGGGTCCGAGGGTCACCTTCACCGCACGGGCGAGCTTGGTGATTCCACGGCGCATGGCCTCGCGGGCTTCCTGATCAAATACAATCTGCTTGGCTGCCATCTCGTCTCCTTTGCGAACTCAATCAAAAGGGTTGCAAAATCCAAAAAATCCAAAACTGAATTAGAGGTTTATCGGGGGTTATCCAACCACGGCAAGGACATCGTCCTCGCGCAAAAGGAGGATATGATCGCCGCTGATCGGCTTGAACTCGTCACCGGCCCAAGAGGCGAAGATCACATGGTCCCCCACCTTAACCTGTACAGGCCGACGCTCACCGGTTTTCATAAGCTTGCCTGGTCCAACGGCAAGGACTTTACCCTGTTGGGGCTTGTTTTTTGCAGCATCGGGAAGGATGATACCGCCCTTGGTTTTGTCATCCGATGATGCCCGCTCGACCACAATACGATCGGCGATAGGCTTAAGAGTGCTGCTCATAGTTTCCTCCACATGTTGATCCACTTAAGCAAACTCCATGCCCGGGACTAAAAAACCAAGTCTACTCACCCCAAACTGTTACCTATTCATAGGTTGTAAAAATTGGTAACCCTGCCCGGAAGTTCGGTTTTCTGCCATTCAGGTTCCCCGTTAGGGCAAAAACTGTCGATACGGCAGTCCAAGGCACCCCTCCTTTGGTCCTTGAGAATTGGCATACAAACCGGTATCCTTAAAGAAACAGGTTGTCTCTTAAACGCCCCGGCACCCTCAAACAGAGTCACTAACCCTTTTTCGCCAATGACCTCAAAACCTCATCCCCTGATTGCCCTCCTTGCTTCCAAAGGTCCGGTTGCCGTTGCGTTTTCCGGTGGGGTGGATAGTTCCCTTGTGGCCCTTGCGGCTTATAAGGCAATGGGTGACAACGCCATTGCCCTTACAGGGGATTCGCCAAGCGTTCCCCGGCGCGAGTTGGAACAGGCGCGAATGATCGCCCAACAAATTGGGATTCGGCATCAAATCTTGGGGACGGATGAGTTTCAAAGCCCCGACTATGTAAAAAACGACGGTAGTCGGTGCTACTTTTGCAAGAGTGAGCTCTACTCTCAAATCCACCGGACCAAGGCACTGTTAGGCTTTCAAACCGTTTGCAGTGGAGCCAACTTGGATGATTTGGGGGATTATCGCCCGGGTTTATCCGCCGCCACCGAAGCGGGAATCTGCCATCCTTTGATTGAGGCGTCCATGACAAAAGCCATGGTCCGAGAATTGGCTCTCGAATGGGGCCTAGAAATCTGGGACAAACCGGCCAGCCCCTGCCTCTCTAGCCGAATTGCACCCAATCTTTCCGTAACCCCTGAACGGACCCTAAGGGTGGAAAAAGCGGAAGATCTGCTTCATGATTTGGGCTATCCTGTTTGTCGAGTTCGCTATTTCCCCGGGGATGTTGGCCGAATCGAAGTCCCCAAAAACCGACTCCCCGAGCTTGTCAACCATTTCAAAAGGGTCAAAGAATTCCTTTTAACCCTTGGCTTTGTTCAAGTGGAAATCGACCCCGAGGGGTTTCGATCCGGCAACCTAAACCAACTGATTCCCCTCACCCAAAAAATGCGGTGGACCCAACCTGCCTAACTCGAGGACCATTCCCATGACCTTGCCCAATCCCCTAAAGCCCAATCCTCTAAAGCCCTCCCACACAAAGCCTCTGTTGGACCAGCAGTTTTTGGAAATCCGCTGCAAGATCCTCGATCTGGCCGCCCAGCTTGATCGACTCACCCGGGGTGGGGAAATGGCTGCCATTGAGAGTGATCCCAAATGGATCCTGATCCAAAAGGGAATTGCCCTGTTGGGAACCAACCGACCGGCCAAAGCCCAAGGGGTGCAGGAACTATTCTCCCTTTGCTATGACCCAAACTGGCCAAAACCCTCCCCCCGGTTTTAGCTGTCCCCCAAAAACAAGTGGCTTTTATGAACTACATCGACCCTCATATTCACATGATCAGCCGCGTCACGGATGACTATCACCGGATGGCACGGTGCGGTTGTGTGGCGATTTCGGAACCGGCTTTTTGGGCCGGTTTTGACCGAGGTTCGGCCGATGGCTTTCGGGACTATTTTCACCACCTCGTTGAAGTAGAGCCCAAACGAGCGGCGCAATTTGGCATCCAACACTACTCTTGGCTTTGTATCAACGCAAAAGAGGCCGAAAATGTCAGCCTTTCACGGGATGTGATTGCCCTGATCCCCGAATTTCTAACCAAGCCTAGTGTGCTTGGCATTGGCGAAATCGGTCTCAACAAGAACACGCCAAACGAAGCCACCATTTTTCAAGAACATATGGATCTGGCCATGAAGACCGATGAGCTGATCCTTATCCACACGCCCCATCTCGAGGACAAACTCAAAGGCACCCGGATGATCATTGATATGCTGAAAAATGATCCTCGGGTGAAACCCCATCGGGTTTGTGTGGACCATGTGGAGGAGCACACCGTAAGGTTGGCACTCGATGGCGGGTTTTGGTGCGGAATGACCCTCTATCCCACCTCCAAGTGTACCCCCTCCCGGGCTGTGGACATTTTGGAAATGGTGGGTCTTGACCGGATAATGGCCAATTCCGCCGGCGATTGGGGCAAATCGGATCCCCTTGCCGTCCCCGAGTTGATTCTCGAGATGAGGCGTCGAGGTCACCCCGAATCGGCGATCAAAAAAGTCGTTCACGATAACCCGTTGGAGTTCTTTCGCCAAAGCTCCCGTTGGCAAGAACCCGCGCTACGAAACGAAAGCTGATCTAGGCAAACGGGGAAAGAACTTACCATGTTTCTTTTGGGGATTGAGTCTTCTTGCGACGAAACGGCCGCATCGGTTTTCACGGATGAGCCAAAAATTCTATCCAGCGTGGTCTCTTCTCAGGATCGCTTTCATGCGCGCTTTGGGGGTGTGGTACCCGAGGTTGCGGCCCGGGCTCACCTTACCCAGATCATTCCTGTTTTTCGCCAAGCCCTTGCCGAAGCGAACATTGTTGCCCGTGATCTCGGGGCTGTCGCCGTACAAAATCGGCCCGGGTTGGTGGGATCCCTGCTGGTTGGCGTTTCCGCCGCCAAGATGATAAGCGTGGCCCTTGGCATTCCCCTGATTGGGGTCGATCACATCGAAGGCCATGTCTATTCCTGTCAATTGGGATCTCAAACAAATATTTTTCCTTGCCTTGCCTTGATCGTAAGTGGCGGGCACACCTTGCTTTTGGATTGTCAGACCGCCACCCAATCCCGACGGGTGGGTCAAACCCGCGATGACGCGGCTGGCGAGGCCTTGGACAAAGCGGCCACCATGTTGGGATTGGGGTTCCCCGGAGGACCGGCCCTTGATCGAATCGCCAAAACAGGCAATCCAAATGCGTTTGGGTTTCCGGTTGGAATGCCCCAAGAGAGCAACCTCGATTTCAGTTTTAGCGGCCTAAAGACCGCCTTGCTTTATACCATTCGCAAATGTGACCAACCCCTTTCCGAAATGCAAAAAGCGGACCTCGCCGCCAGTTTTCTCCAAGCCGTTGTGCAAACCTTGGTTCGAAAATGCAAATTCGCCCTCAAGGCAACAGGCCACAAGCGCCTAGCGGTGGGGGGGGGAGTGGCGGTCAACGGCCTCCTTAGATCAAAATTGGGAGAACTAACAGCCACCCTTGGGGTGGACCTCGTGCTGGCTCCGTTGCCCTGGTGTACCGACAACGCGGCCATGGCTGCCGTTTCGGTGGAATACCTTCGCCAAGGCAAAATTTCCCCGCCGGACCTAGACGCCCTGCCCTACTGAGCTGCCACCGGGTCTTG
>SIAL01000071.1 GCA_009691815.1 Gemmataceae bacterium
GCTATGGGAGATGGCTTTTCCAGCGTGAGCGTGGTGGGCGAGCGCATCTTTACCATGGGTGATTTGGACGGTTCCTCACATCTTTCCGCCGTGGATAGGGCCACGGGAAAATCCCTTTGGCAAACAAAAATCGGCAAGGCCGGGGGCAACTATGCCGGGACCCGCTGTACCCCAACCGTGGATGAAGATCGGGTCTATGGCCTAGGCCAATTCGGGGATTTGGTCTGCCTCAATGTTGCAACAGGTGAGGAACTATGGCGGAAAAATATGTCCCGCGATTTTGGCGGACAGTCCGGCGGTTGGAACTACACCGAATCGCCCCTTGTTGATGGCAACAAATTGGTCTGCACCCCCGGCGGGGCCAAGCAGTCCATGGTGGCTTTGGACAAGACCACCGGAAAATTGATTTGGTCCAGCGCCCTGGGTCAGGCGGCCGGCTACTCCTCGATGATTGTTGTCACCTCGGGAAAGTTTCGCCAATATGTACAACTTCTTTCCAACGAGGTGGTCAGTGTGAACTCCAAAAATGGCCAAGTCCTTTGGCGCTACGGCAACGCCCCGGGCAAATACCAATCCAACACGGCCAACATTCCGACCCCAATTGTTTGGATGGACCGGATCTATGCCGCCGCCGGATATGGCCGCGGGGCCGGACTAATTCAATTGACGGCTAGTGGATCCGGGGTTGCCGCCAAAGAAGTCTATTTCAATAAAGAGCTTGCCAACAAGCATGGCGGGGCCGTCCGGGTAGAAAACCTCGTTTTCAGCGACCGAGATGATTCGGGCAATCCACAGTGCGCCGACATTGCCACCGGAAAAATCCTTTGGAAACGCCCCCGTGCGGAATCCCGCGAGTCAGGGCGAGGCTCGGCCTCCATGGTTTTCGCCGATGGCCACCTTTACATCCGCTATGACAATGGCTGGGTTGCGTTGGTGGAGGCCAACTCCAGCGGTTATGTGGAAAAAGGATCGTTCAAGATTCCCAACTCAAGCAACAATAGCTGGGCCCACCCGGTGGTGGTTGGGGGAAAGCTCTTTTTGCGAGAAAAGGGAGCCCTTTTGTGTTACAATGTGACGGCCAAGTAACCCTAGGTGTTTAACTCTGTCGTAGTCTTGGGGAATTGGGCCAACTCATAAGCTCAAACCCCATGCGCCAGTGCCAAAGCGCGCTGGCGTGGTTTCCCGTAAGGAAAGTCGTCGCCAATTGGGAATAGCCCGCTTGGCCTAGGGTGTGGATGGCGTGGGATAAAAGGGCGGCCCCCACCCCGCAATGTTGTCGTTTTTCCGCCACAAAAATCCAAG
Organism: Gemmataceae bacterium; assembly: GCA_009691815.1. Lineage (GTDB taxonomy): Bacteria > Planctomycetota > Planctomycetia > Gemmatales > Gemmataceae > SYLG01. The sequence continues at coordinate 1,303 of SIAL01000071.1, forward strand.
TAAGATGGGGCAAGCCCATGCCCATGGCTTCTAGGCCCAAAGGGGGCGGTTCAAGCCACCGCCAGGCCCCGGGCCCGTCGAGATTTCCGCCGGGAAGTAGTGTTATCAGCACACCACCCACAGCCTGCCCATTCTCCTCCATGGCAACGACACTTGCCCGGGAAACTGGTCCCTCTTTTCCTTCCCAACCGTCGAAAAGGGCTTCTTTGGCGGCGGCTAAGCGTTCGGAATCCATTAGCCCGGCAAGCGGTTCAAGCTGGCCAAAGGATTCGACAAAAAGCGGGGCAAGGTCCATGGGGTCAGCCGCGTTCCATGACCTTAGGGCGACGGATTTTACGGGCCCGGGACAACGCCATCTCTTGAGATTAAGGAGAGCATGGCCAAACCTTGGCCTTGGCAGAAGGAGGGCCGTTTTTCCATCGGGTTGGGCCTCATGGCGCCAATTGGCGTGCAAGGGAACCAAACGCAAATCTTCGGAAGAAATACGAATGGTTCGAGGTAGCATCCACTGATCGCCCATGGTGGATTCCAATTGGAAGGGAGGGTTGAAAAGATCCCAAAGAACGCCTAGGCTAGCTAAGGAATGAAATAGGACCGGCCAAAGGAATCTCCCTTTGTCCCGGTTTTAATGGTTTACTGGGATACGGCTTTATTGCCCATCTTTCCCGGACTTCCCCTATGCTTCGTGGAGGCCCCTGCCACTATGATGATTCAGGTTGACCGTCTAACGAAATACTTTGGTCCGGTGCGCGCTTTGGACAATGCCTCGTTTGGCATTGAGGCCAATGAGATTGTAGGGCTGCTGGGTAATAACGGTGCCGGCAAAACGACCCTCATGCGTATCTTGACCACCTATCTTCCCGCCACAAGCGGCATTGCCCGAGTGGCCGGGTTTGATGTCCTCACCCAGTCAATGGAGGTCCGCCAACGGATCGGTTACCTTCCCGAAAGCATCCCGCTTTATCCTGAAATGCGTGTGGAAGAATACCTCCAGTTTCGAGGTCAGCTCAAAGGGCTCGACCGCCTGCAACGCAAAAAGCGCGTTGCGGAGTGCATGGACCGTTGCCGGGTTACGGAAGTTCACCGCCTCCTTCTGGGAACCCTTTCCAAAGGGTATCGCCAACGGGTGGGGTTGGCCGATGCCTTGCTTGCCAATCCGCCCCTTTTGATCCTCGATGAACCGACGGACGGCCTTGACCCTGGGCAAAAGCAAGAAACCATCGCCTTCCTTAGGGAATTGGGCAAAAGCCACACCATCCTTTTTAGTTCTCACCTTTTGGCCGAGGTGGAAGAACTGGTCCAACGGGTCATTATTCTAAGGCGTGGCAAAGTCGGCTTCGTGGCCAAAATGACCGAGATCGACACGGAACCAGTTGTTTATATGGAAACCAGCGCCCCCTCCGGTGAGGCCCTCCGCAACCTTGTGGAAAAAGTCGAAGGGGTGATTCGCTGCACCGTGTCCACCAAAAGCGACCACCTATTTCTTGCCGAGGTCCGCGTCAAACCCGGAAGCGATCCCCGTGAAAAATTGGCCAGCGGAATCGTCGGCCAAGGATGGGGCCTTAGTCGGCTGGAGCGTTCCCGGCGCAAGCTGCTCGACAAATGGAATCAAATCAACAACCAAACGGATGAGGCGGCGGTTTAATAAAGCCCTCATCGATCACCCAACTCTTTTAGGATTGCGCGTATGTCTAACCAAGCGACCCAACCTAGGCGCGGCCCATCCGAGTTGGTGGCCGACGATTCGAGTTTTCCCCGGATGGCGGGGCTGGCGGGCTTATTTCTTTCTCTTTTTGGTCTATTGACCATCGGCCTCACGGTAGCCGGGCAAAATGTCAACATTTCGTCCACCTGGGCCGGGGTTTCCCTGATCAGCGGATTAGCAAGTCTGCTCTACCACGCGGCATTCGAGAAGGACTCGTTTCTCCGTCGCCCCTACTTGATCGTTGGATTGGTATTTCTTTTGTCGGGCATGGTGCTCGTTTTGCTGCCCCTTTTCCGATCCCAAGCACCAGGCCTGTTGGCGGGTCATGCCGGGCTAATTGTGGGGATGATGTTCCTCTTCGCGTTTTTACGCAACGAAGAATCGATCGGTTTGGTGGCCCTTTCCCGACTGTTTCTAGGACTATCGGGCGGCATATTGGTCCTTACCGGCGCCCTTGGTGGCCAAATCAAACCGGATATGCTCTTGCCGCATTTTGCCTTGTTAGGCTTAACCGGCACCATTCTTTTGGCCGCTTTTTATTCGATTTTGGGCAATAATTCCATCCTTGGTCCCAAAGGGTCCCATTTTATCTTTTACTTGGGATGGATAGGAGTCGCTGTCGCCCTTTTTCGCTCCATTTATCCTCAAATGGTCTTCACTCTCGGTTGGTCCAATGTCCGGCCTAACAGTTTTTGGGTGCCGGCCGGCTTTATCCTCACCCTTGTGGGTGGCCTCCAAGTCCTTGTCTCCCTGCTGTTTAATAGCGAAAACAAGCTGATCATCCTTACCCGACGCGAACTGGGCAGTTTCTTTTATTCCCCAATCGCCTACTTTGTGCTTTTCGCCTTTTCCGGAGCGACTTGGTTCAGCTATTCGACTTTCCTTGAAGACCTTGTCCCGGCGGGTCCCATGAGCCAACCCGCGGTGGAACCCATCGTTCGGTTTTATGTGATTAGCCTGTTTACTGTTTTGGTGGTGATTTTCTCTGTCCCGCTTTTGACCATGCGCCTCATTAGCGAAGAAAAACGCACCGCCACCCTCGAGGTTTTGCTCACCGCGCCCGTGGATGAAACCACGGTAACCTTGGCGAAATTCCTAGCGGGTTTCCTCACCTACCTGATGGTGTGGATTCCGTTCATCACCTACCTCGTGGCCTTGCCCCTATCGGGCGCGCCGGTGTTTGATTATCGGCCTCTGCTGGCCTTTTTAATCGGCCTTGCCGCCACAGGAGCCGGGTTTATCGCCGTGGGACTTTTCTTTTCCAGCCTCTCCAGCAACCAGATCATTGGTGCCGCCCTTACCCTTGCTTTTATGATTGCTATGCTTCTTCCGTACATCATCCGATTCCAACCGGCGATTGCCAATTCACCTTGGAGCACCGTGCTTCAACATATCTCTTTCCTTGATGTATGGGCCAACAATCTCTCGGGAAAACTCGTCCCAAGACAATTGGTCTTTCCTATCTCCCTGGCTGTTTTGGCGCTTTTTGGCACAGTCAAAGTGCTTGAAGCCCGCAAGTGGAAGTGAGGCAAACCATGACAAACGAACACTCAAACGCCCCCGCACTCAACACGCTTTCCACCAACTCCTCTTGGATCAACTCCCTTGCCGGGCTCGGTGCCAAATTGGGAATGGCGCTTGTGTTTGGTGGAATGGTCATTGCGGTGGTCCCGGTTTTGGCCTACTTTCAGACAAAATCCATCCAAAACCCGTGGTTCTTCTGGGGATTCTTCCTCTCGGGATGGACCATTCTTTGCGGAGCCATGCACCTAGGCAATCTCGCCTCGCATCGAAGCACCGATGCGGTGCGCTTTTTAGTCGTCGCCTGGGGCGGGGGAATCGGCGTCGCCACCACCCTTTTGGGTATGGGCTTGCCTTTCCTCAATTACGCGGAAATATTCGGTGGCGGCCTGGTGGAGTGGCGAAAGCACCCAAAGGAACTTCTGCTAACCACCACCCTTCTTTTGGGCGGGATCATCTTAGCTTTCTTAAGCCTCATTGCCGCCAAGGGCACCGAGCGCGAATCGGTCACCATGCGGCGGATCCTCTATGGGGCCAACACACTCATTACCACCGTCCTTCTTTTTGCGATATTGGGCCTGATCAATGTCCTTAGTTTTGTCAACTTGGGTCGGTTTGACTTCTTCAATACGACTTTTGATTACACCGAATCCAGCCTTTACACCCTGAGTTCCGGGACAAAAGATTTGCTCCAAAGCCTTGATCAACCGGTTCTTGTTTACATGATGATCCCCGAATCGACTCTTATTGGCGGGGAATCCAAAACCTTGTTGGACAATTGCAAGGCATTGGCCCCCAAAGACGCGTTTGCCTGGCAGTCGGTATCTCGCGACAGGGACCAATCGGAATTGTCAAAGCTTGAAAAGAAATTTCAAATCCCCGATGCCTTGGGCTTTTTGGTAGTCTATGGCGCGGAGGGTGGCAAGCAGCAACACGATTTCATCCCGTATGACAAGCTCTATAGCACCCCCCAGCGGTCGATGAACCCCGCGGATGAGAGTTCCTCCAACTTTTCCTATCTGGGGGAAGATGTCCTTCGCAAAAGCATCATCACCCTAAAGGAAGGAAAAACCGAAAGCAAACTCTATTTCACATCGGGAAACGGCGAATTGACGATTGCCGACACCTCCGGCCCGTCGTTAGAGGGCATCGGCATGATCACCGAACAGCTTGCCAAAACCAACTACAAGACCGAAACGCTTGTCTTCGATTCCAAACTGACCACCATTCCCAATGATGCGGAAGTGGTGATCATCGCCCGACCCAAAACCGACCCCGCCCCTGAGGCGATTCAAGCCCTTAGGGAATTCCTTACCCGAAGTGTTGGCGGCAAAAAAGGCAAAGCCGTTATCCTCCTCGACACCGAGAAAACCCGCCTTGGTTCCAAGGTAACTTGGACCCCCCTACCCAACCTCAAGGCTCTGCTGGCGGAATTTCAGGTCCAAGTGGGCGACAACCAGCTCATCAACGCCCGCCTTCGACCCAGCACCAACCTGTTCGCCAAAACCAACGAGTCCTCTCGCAACAAAGTGGCCATGGCTTTTAACCAGAGCATTATGACCAATTTTATGTTGGATAGCGCCCGTACGGTAAGCCCTTTCCCGCAAAACCCAAGCGCCCCGCCTAGGACCGCCTTTCAGGTTGAAGATGTTCTTTTGGTTCCAAGCGGCCCGCTCCGTGTGTTTACCGAAAGCGACCCGTCTCTGGATCCTGGGGAACTGGTAAGGGACCTGCTTGGCCGCCCGGAAGAGTTGGTCAAGCGATTGTCTCAACCGTTTTATTCCGTGGGAGTGTTTGTTTCCGACCCCGGCACCGGTGTTGAAAATGTTCCGGGCCACGAGCGGATGGCGACCGATGCCAAACCCCGTTTAGCTGTGTTTGGCGACGCCTCTTGGATAAGCAACAAATACTTCAACAGCCAATACGGGGAAAACAATTACAACCTTTTCTACAGCACACTTTCCTGGTTGAAGGACCGGGCCGATGTTGGCGAAAAGCCGAAGGGCTCCGAACGCAAAACCTATAATCTGGCGATGACCGCGGGGTCCCCGGAGTTTTCTCGCTTAAAATGGATGCCCCTTTGGTTAATGCTCTCCTCCGTGGGACTTCTGGGCGGGGCCGTCTGGGTCGTTCGCAGACGCTAAACATCTTTCACGGGAGAAATCCAACATGAACTTTAAGACCACCTACATCCTTGCGACAATTCTGGCCACCATTCTTATTCTCCTTGGCACCGCGGTGTTCCTTGGGCCCGAATCGCCCGGTGGCGAAGCCTTTCTGTTGCCCTCCACCAAAACCGCTTCCACCAAGGTAGATGCTGACGACATCGACAAAGTGGTTATCGAACGATCCAAACCCGCCGACGGTTTGGCTTCCATGACCTTGAACAAAACAAATGGACAATGGACTATTGAATCGCCCGGACCCTTTCGGGCCGATGATGGCCAAGTTCGAGAATTGGTACGCCAAATCATGGAGGCTAGAAATGATGATCGTTCCGATCGCCCCCAATCCGATTCCGAATGGGGCCTCGATCAACCCTCCGGGAAGGTGGTCCTTTCGAGTGAATCCAAGGGAAAATCATTCACCATTGACCTTGGGAACACAAGTCCCGGCACGACAAGTGCCGTTGTTTATGCAAAGTCTAGTGATCGAAAAGGGGCGATCGCGGTGCTAAAGAGCAGCGTTACAGGTTTATTCAAGACGGTTAAATCCCTACGGGATCCTTACTTGTTGGCGTCGAGCAGTTCCGACATTAGCCGATTTGAGATTTCGCTTGGGGGCAAAAATCCCCTTGAGGTAAAAAAAACCGCCGAACATTGGCGCTATGTCAAACCCGGTGACTGGGGCGAAGCCGAGATGGGCGCTTTCGGGGCACCGGATGAAAAAGACAAAACTCCGGCAGGCGTCAATGCCGTCCTTACAGCACTTTCCAACATTCGCGTGACTCACAATGATGAAATGGTAACGGACTTTGTGGCGGACGCAACGACGGATTTGGCCAAATATGGGCTCGATCCCGCCAAGGACAAGGTGCTAAAACTCTCCATCGACAGGGTCCTTGTGACCAAAGCGACCGATGCGGGCAAAGGGGGACCCGCGGCTATTGTTCCCGTAACCCTGCTTGTTGGTGTGGGGAAAAAAGACGGTGACAAATATTACGCCTCCCTTGATGAAGACAAAAAAAACATCGTTCGCCTACCGGCTAGGGATATTGATCCTCTGTTGAAATTGGTGGAGGATCCTCAAGCTCTACGGGACAAGACCCTGGTGAAAATCGTGGGCAAGTTCGATGCGTTTGATATTGATAGCCCCACCGGCAAACTCGAGTTTCGCCGAACCGCCGACAAACCTTGGCAACTGTGGCGAACGGGGTCAACCAGCTCCACCGAACTGGACACAACCATCGTCGAAACCTTTCTTAATCAAATCACCCAAAAAGACTCGGTAAAAGCCTTTGTAAATGGTCCCGTCAAGGATGCCGAGCTGGGTTTTGACAAACCCCAGGCGACGATTTCCCTTTGGGTCAACGGCCTTGTTCCAGTCGAGAAAAAGGAAGATGCCAAATCGGATCCCAAAACTGAAAAAAAACCGGACCCCAAAAGCGGCGATGAAAAACCCAAACTCGTCGGCACAGAACCAAAACTTCGCCTGATTCTCGGCAAGACTGAAGGCCCACTGGTGTTGGTTCGCCGGACGGGGGCCTCCGATGCCCTTACGGCCAAAATCGATGCCTCATTATTAACGGCCACCCTACGGGGGCCTGTTGCCTACCTTGACAAAAACCTCCCTTCCTTTAATCCCCAAGCACAGGATCCCTCGGAAAATGTGACCCGACTAAAAGTCGTGATTGGTGGCAAAACCAGCGAAGTCGAACGAGAAAAAGCCGATGCTTCTTGGAAGTTTGTCAGCCCCAAAGAACGAACCGGGCTTGCTGTTTCGGCCAGTACGGTCCGGGGGATTTTGGGGACAATCAACAACCTACGGGCCTTGTCTATTGTTTCCGAAAAAGCAACGGATGTTCAACTCGACAAAGATTTCGGGCTCAAAACCCCGGCCACTCAAATTGTGGTAACCACGGGCAAAGACAAAGAGGCAAAGACTTGGGAGTTCTCCTTTGGCAAGGAAACCGTGGATAAAAGTGGGCTTTATGCCAAACAGTCGTGGCGGGAGATGGTTTTTGCCATCGACAAACTGACGCCCCAAACCTTGGAAGCGGAAATTGCGGACACCGTTCTTTTTGCGGGAATCGACATCGCCAAAATCGAAACCTTCAAGATGGTGGGATGGCGGGCGGTCACCGGCAGCCCCTTCACGCTGGATTTGGAACGAAAGCAAGGCAAATGGCAGGCAAAGGCCCCGATGAACTTTGCCATCGACACGGGCAAGGTGGACAAGTTTTTGGCAGGTGTATCCAACTTAAGAGTGGAGAAGTTTATCAGTTTCGGCACCCCGGTAAAACCCGATCAAAATTTCGATCCGGTTCAGGGAGGCACAATCCTTGAATTCACCGTTTCCGGCGAAAAAGGTGTGCAAAAACTGACCTTGGGCAAAGCGGAGGGCGATGCCTTTTTGGCCCAAGCCTCCAAGATTTCGGGGGCCGTCATTACGGTTAAACAGGCCGCCCTTACCCCTGCTTTGGCAAAACCCGCTTTCTTCAATCCCTAGGATTCCGGCCCAATCACGACCTCCGTCTGGATTTGTTAAGGGATTTTTGTCCACAATACCAATACTGTTGGGCTGCACCAATACCGTTGGGCTGCACCAAGGGTGTTGGGCAGGTTTTATCTTTGGGGAGTGCCTCCTATGTCCTTTCAACCACTTGGAACTCGTCGTCTGTTTCTGGGACTGTTCGCCACCGGCGCCCTTTGGCCGCATGTGATTGGTGGCCAGAGCCCCAATCTTGAAATTGACCTTCTCCTGCAAAAAGTAATGGACGCCATGGGGGGGTTGGAAAAGGTGAAAAAAGGCCTGATTCGCCGCCGAACGGGCAAGGGTAAGATGAAAAACGGGGAAACGGAGATCGAATTCAAAGAGGATATTTTAACAGCCGGCCAAGACAAAATTCGTTTTACTTTGGTGTTAAACAATACCACGCCCATTACTATTGGGGTTCTTGGCGACAAGGGGTGGACTAGTTCCAACGGCAATGCCGCATTTCCCCTGCCCGCCGACCGACTTAGGGAGGTGAAACAGGAGGCGCTGGTAATGTACCTGGCCACCCTTGTTCCCCTTGTCGAAAACAAATATCCGATGAAGCTGCGGAAACTAGAGAGTGTCCAGGGGCGCGATGCCGTGGGTTTAGAGGTTTTGGTTCCAGGAAATCGGCCCGTGATTTTCCACTTTGACAAAGGGACCATGCTTTTAGTGAAGCGAACCTACCATACCATCGAGGGGGGCAAGCCCATCCTCAAGGAGGTTTTCCACCGTGAATTTGCAGACTTTGCCGGGTTAAGGCTGCCGACCCGAGAAACCGTTCTCCAGGATCAAAAGCTATTTGTGGATGTTTCCGAGATCAAATATACTCTTTATCCGCGGATTGAAGACAGCTTCTTCGAAAAGCCCTAAACCAAAAAAAACCAACCCAAAGGGAAACTTCGGGGTGGCTTTGACCGGACAGTTACAAATGGTTATGCCAACAGTCGGGTAATAAGGGCTGACCAGCCGGTGGCGGTGGCGAATCCGGCATGATCTGCATAGCCTGCCTCCTTTTGGGCATCCGAAAGGGGAGTGTAGATCGACAACCCAAACGAGCCACGATTGTCGGTCGTCCGGGCAAACACCGCCTGATCCAAGGCGTCGATCACGGCATTCGCCGCGGCTTGAAGCCCTCCCGTCGCTCGGCTCGCTACGGTTCGGGCAATCTGGCCTAGGTCATGATAGGAGGGGTAGCTTCCATCACCATAGGAGGTGGAACCTTGGATTGCCGCCCGAAGAATTCCAACATTGGCGGTGGTTACCGAGGTAGAAAACTGATTGAGGGCGCTGACAAGATCGCCCAATTTGGAGGTATCCACCACGGAATATGTGTCTTCATTGACCCCTGTTCCCACATATTGCGTTTGGTAACTTTGAACCATGCCCTTACCCAACCCGAAGGCGTCCACCGAAGCCGGATTGGTTTTCAAAACATTGAAAAGGGTGGTGTAATCTTGACCGGTTACCGCCTCAAATTCCTGGCTGGAGGCGTATACCTTGGTGATGTCCTTTAAGGCGTACACATCCTCGATCATACCCATCAAGCAGGCGTCAAAGGAAACGAGGTCAGGCTTCATGGTGGAGTTTTTCACCGCCGAGGCAATCTCGGACATGGTGAGGTGGTCATTGGATTCATCATCATAGTTGGACCCATCTAGGCCAACTCCATGATTCCAAAGGACCACAGCATATTTATTGGCGGGAGCGGCGGTTACCGTCCAACTGAGGAAATCGGTGAGGACCTTGGGGTCACCCGTGTTTTTTTCGCCAATGCGTTCAAAGGTGGTTTGAATCCGGTTTAAGTTGGTGTCAGAAGTCAGGATCGCACGGCCGGTATCTCCCCAAGCGGCCTGGGTGCCACCTCCCGTGGTGTATTTCTGACTGGTCCATTGATCATAGAGGAGGGTAATCTTCACGGTTCCGGGCAAGGTGGAGACCGCTTTTTCCATTTCGTTGACATCCTCGGCACCAAACTGGGCCAGTTCGGTCGCGGTCATGTAAACGGCAATGGTCCAATCTGACTTATCACCAGTCGGGGGAGGGGCGGCATCCACGGTGGTGGCCAAAAGTTTTAGGTCATAGGCGGCGTTGTAAGCCCCGCTTTTGCCTGTTATTAAAAGGCTGTAAGTCCCCGCAGCAAGATTGCCCAAATCCAGCGTTTCGCCCGTGGCACCCTGAACACCGGTTTTCACCAAGGTTCCTTGCGAGTTCAACACTTTTAAATCCAAATCACCCATGGATGTGGAAAAGGCAATGGAGGCAAGGGCGGTGGAGTTTGTGGTGGCGGTGGTGGTGAATTTGAAATAATCCGCAGCATCCGCCATAACCAAGCCCTTCAAGGTTGAGGAGTTTGCAATCAATTTGGCGGCCGC
>SIAL01000072.1 GCA_009691815.1 Gemmataceae bacterium
AAAAAATTGCGCGCCGAGCCTGTGATTACCCACACCAAAGAATATGCGTTTGATTCTCAAAATGTTTCCTTCTGGTCGGAAACCGAAGGCTGTTATGTCTGCTATTATCGACACTTTCTCGACAAACGGTTTCGCTCCGTCTGCCGAACAACTTCAAAGGACTATTTGAATTGGGCCCCGGCGGTTGAGATGAAACCAAATTTTCCCGAAGAGCATATTTACACCACCTTGGCCCATCCCTATTTTCGGGCACCCCACATTTACATTGCTACCCCCACCCGGTTTCACGAAAAAAGAGGCCAAAGTACGGATATCCTTTTCATGACGGCTAGGGGGAATAGTCGATTTGATCGAACTTTTCGCGAGGCCTTGATTCGACCCGGTTTGGACCAAAAACAGTGGGGCAATCGATCGAACTATGCCGCGCTTAATATCGTCCCGACCGGTCCCGAGGAAATGTCCATTTACACGACCCCCTTTCGTCGGTTCACTCTTCGAATCGATGGATTTGCCTCCGTTCATGCGGGGGCCGATGAAGGGGAGTTGTTGACCTATCCTTTGCTTTTTACCGGGAAAAAACTGAACCTAAACTATTCCACCAGCGCCGGTGGCCAAGTTCGCCTTGAGATACAAGATGCCTCCGGTGTCCCTATTCCCGGCTTCACCCTTTCGGAATGTAGAGGATTGGTGGGCGATGCCATCGAACAGGCGATTTCGTGGAAAAAGGGGACGGATGTTTCCACCCTCAAAGGCAAAGCCATCCGTTTGCGTTTTGTCCTTCAAGAGGCGGATATTTTCGCCCTCCAATTTACCAATTGAGGTTATCCTATTTCCTTTAACAATTAAAAAAGGTCCAATCATGTCACGGTCCAGCCTACTTTTCTTTTTTGGCATTTTGGCCAATCCCGGCGTGGGTGCCCAAACACCCGCCCTTGATAAGCCGTTTAATGCCAAGGCCTTGACCCAACCGGGCGAATTCACGCCGGGTATTGAGGGGCCCAATTGCGACGCAATGGGCAATATCTTTGCCGTAAACTTTGCCAAGCAACAGACCATTGGCAAGGTTGCCCCCAACGGAAAAGGGGAAACCTTTGTTACCCTGCCGGGAAAAAGCACGGGCAATGGAATTGTCTTTGACAAAAAGGGGATGATGTATATCGCCGATTATGTGGAGCATAAAATTTGGCGCATTGATCCTACAACAAAAGCCATGGCGGTTTTTGCCCATGAACCAAAAATGAGCCAACCCAATGATTTGACCATCGCCCCCGATGGGACCCTTTATGCCAGTGACCCGGATTGGGGTGCTTCCACGGGTCGGATCTGGAAAATCGATACCCAAGGAAAAGTGTCCCTCGTGGCCTCGGCCATGGGAACCTGCAACGGAATCGAAGTCAGCCCGGGGGGAAAATGGCTTTATGTAAATGAATCGGTTCAACGCAATGTCTGGAAATTTCCCATCCAAACCGATGGCACCCTTGGGGAAAAACAACTCATCAAACAGTTTCCCGATTTCGGTTTTGACGGGATGCGTTGCGACCTATTGGGCAACCTTTACATCACCCGCTATGGCAAAGGGACCGTGGTGATTATGACCCCGGACGGGAGGGATTTGCAGGAAATCTCTTTACCGGGGAAAAAGCCCAGCAATCTTTGCTTTGGCGGGCCCGATGGCAAAACCGTCTATGTCACCGAGGTGGACAACACCCAACTTTTGCAATTTCGGGTGGAAGTTCCCGGCCTTTCGTGGATGCGCTTTCAGGAAGCCACCCGCAAACCCTAACCCGCAAACCCTTACTTGGCCTTGGAAAACCGAACATGGCCCGGGGCCTCGGTTCGAATCGAGTACAGGACTCCGCCTCCGGTGGCGAATAGAGTGCGCAAATCCGACCCGCCAAATGCGCAATTGGTCACTTCGTCGGTGGGAATGGGGAGGATGGTGATTAGGCGTTTTCCCGCCTCTTTTTGAGGGTCTAGGACAAATATCCCCCCGGGGATCACATCCGGCTCAAACGGCGGGTTTGGCTTGTTGAGGCCACCAGCGACATAGAGTATCCCATTACTGTCCTGTTTCAATCCATCGGGTCCGCGGCCCTGTTTCCAATCATGGACAAGTTCCCGTTTTGCGGCGTTTACCGAACCGTCCGCCAATCGAGGAAACCGCCAAAGTTTCCTCGCTCCCCCAAGGGTGTCGTTATTGTTGTCCGCGACAAATAACCATTTTCCATCACGGCTAACCAGGACGCCATTGGCCCGCTCCACCTCTCGGCCAAGTACTCGCACCATTTTACCATCCGGATCCAACCGATAAACGCCCTCTATGGTGTTACCCTCTTTGTCACGAAGCTGCATATCCGTTTTGTCTCCGTATCTGGGATCCGAGAAATACAACCGACCCTGGTCATCAAAACAGAGGTCGTTTGGCGTATTGAATTTCTTGCCCTCAAACTGGTCGGCCAATAGGGTGATCGCCTTGGTTTGGGGATGAATCCGGATCACGCGCCGATGTTCCGGTTGACAAGCATAAAGATGGCCATCCGGACCAAAGGCAAGTCCATTGGTCCCAGCACCCAATAAAAACACCGACGATTTTCCCTCCGGCGAAAGGCAATGGATCCCCTTAAACCCGCTACTCAAAAGGCCCAAATCTTTATGCCAGGCCGGCCCCTCTCCGCCGGATCCGGGCGAGCCAACTACCTGAATTCGGCTATCCCCAAAGAGCAACGCCTGATTCATAAACACCAAAACGATCGGGACGATAAACGCATTCATAAAACAGAATCCTCGAAAGGAGACACAAAAGGGCGCAAGGAAGGACAAACTAAAAGGTAGGACAAACTAAAAGGAAGGACTAGCTAAAAAGGGCCTGAACCGGTTCACCTTCATTGAGGGTGGGGCGTTCCGGCCTCCCGCCATGGTTGTACACGAGCCGCATATTATCCAAACCAAGGCTTTGGAGGATGGTTGCGTGGAGGTCATGAACATGGACCTTGTCCCGAGAGGCAAATAGGCCCAGGTCATCGGTTTCTCCATATTCCATGCCACCTTTGATGCCACCGCCCGCCATGAACATCGAAAAGCCATTGGGGTTGTGATCGCGCCCATCCCCTTTTTCGCTCATCGGTGTTCGTCCAAATTCACCGCCCCAAACCACCAGCGTTTCCTCGAGCATTCCCCGGGCTTTTAGGTCTTTGAGCAATGCGGCAACCGGGCGATCCATGGCCCGACAAAGGTCTGTATGATTTTTTTCGATTCCCGTATGGGCGTCCCATTTGCTTCCCGGGCCGTGATAGAGTTGTACAAACCGGACACCCCGTTCCACAAGTCTTCGACTCAAAAGGCAAAGCCTGCCAAAGGATTCGGTATCCGGGCGATCGGTTCCATAAAGCGCATGGGTGGATCGGGATTCTTTGGCCAGATCAACCGCGTCGGGTGCACCGATCTGCATTCGAAAGGCAAGTTCATAACCCCGAATCCTGGCATCGAAATCCGAGTTGGTCGGATATTCCCGTCCAATGTTCCCATTAAGCGATCCCAAAAGATCCAACTTGGCCCGGTCACGGGCGGTGGAAACCCCATCGGGCCGAAATAGGTTTTGGATCGGTTCACGACCACTTTCCAACCGGGTTCCCTGGTGGACGGCGGACATGAACCCCGCCGACCAATTGCGTGGACCATTGACCACCGGGCCCTTGCCATCCTGAAGGACCACAAAAGCCGGCAGGTCATCCGCCTCACTCCCCAAACCATAGCTAACCCAGCTCCCTAGGGAGGGGCGTCCCCCCACAACCGACCCGGTATTCATTTGGCAAACGCCAGAACTGTGGTTAATGCCCTCAGCATAACACGAACGAATTACCGCCATGTCGTCTGCACAGGTGGCAATATTTGGGATCCAATCGGACATCCACAAACCCGATTTTCCATGTCTTGCCCATTTGCGTTTTTCCCCCAACAGAGGAGAATTTCCCTCGCCCATGGGAGATATTGGCCGCACAAAGCTGTCCGGCATCTTTTGCCCGGCCAGTTTGTTAAGCAGAGGCTTTCGATCAAAGAGATCGAGGTGGCTTGGCCCACCCTCCATAAAAAGAAAAATAACACTTTTGGCCCGCCCCGGTGTGTGCCCGGGCCGGGTCTTCCCCGGACCTGTTTCACCAAGCACTCCACCAATCTTGGCAGCCTCCGCCCCCCTGATTCTTGACCGTTCAAGGGCCAAAAGGGGCACGAGGCCAAATCCTTGACCCGCGCGGGCAAGCCATGATCGACGGGTGAACCCGGTCTGTTGGCGGACTAAACCGATGGATGGTGTTTCAGGGAACATGGAAAAATCCGCTGGAATTAAAAAGAACATGACAAAGATCCGCCAAGGCGACGAACCCGGGAGGCAGGATCCGTTTTGAAGCGGGGGTTGTCGTCAAGTCGTGGCCCTTGCCGGAAATATCCTTAAGGGTTCCTGTCTGGGTTTCAAAGGTCCAGCGAGCCACATCCTCGGTTCCGGATATTGCCTCTGCGGCAATCCCAACCCCGCTTTTCTCGGGCGCCAGAAATCCCTTGCTGACCCGGATATCATCCATGAGGCCATCAAAAGGATTGGCGATACCATCTCCGGGCAAAGCCCTGCTTCCAAGGCGAATGGGCAAATCCGAGGAAAGACTGCCTGACGCTTGATGGGCAATGGTTGCAATTTGAGCGAGCTCATCCGGGTTGGTAAGGTCACGCAGGAAAAACCGGGCTTGTCCCTTTGGGGCACCGTGAGAAGCGTTCCCCATTGTGCTTAATTGCGTGGAAACGATCAATTGATAGGGCCGGTTTAGTTCGACCTTTTGATCGGAAAAGACCGCGGTCTCGACGACAGGTTGGCCCGGTTGGCCCGTCCAAAGCTGCATCACCAGGGTTTGGGGCTTGCGGCGAGATCCTTTCCCGGTGATCCCAAGCGACCACCCGGGCTTGTTCTTGACACCATCATATCGAGACAGGAGGGTTCGAACTTGGCCTGTGTCCGAAACGGACCTTACCAGGAAGAATGCCTCAATCGTAAAAGGCAAATCCCCCGTGGTCCCAAGTTGGGATTGCAACATGGGTCCGGGAGGATTCAAGGTAAAGTTAATGCCTTGCCCTTCGTGATGGGGAAGGCGTTCCTGAGGGAATCGGGTAACGATTTCCGCGGTAGGTTCGTTGGCCAAGGATTCCTGTCGCGCGAGAAAACCAAGCATTCGGTCCAATTCGGGGGCCGTAGGATCCCGTCCTTGGGTCAGTTTGAAAGCAAGGCGAATGCGGCCTGATTGATCCTCGGGGATTTCTTTCAACAACCGCCTGGCCAAAGCCTGAGAACGGTCAAGCAGTTGGGGATTATTCCAGAGATAGAGCGATTGAACCGCGGTGGTGGTTTGATCCCGTGAACTGGTCCCATTGATAAATTGCGGCAGGTCAAAGACTTCCAAGAGCGGATTACGGGTATTTCGTAACACCTTGAGTTGAATGGAGCGGACAGGTTCGTTGGCGGGAGAACCCGGCCCACCCTGCTTGGATTTGATTTCTCCCGAGGCGACCAACATGGTGTCACGAATTTCCTCGGCGGTGAGCCTACGGGAAGGAAAGCGGGATAAGAGTCTGTTTTCTGGATCCAACCGAACAATAGAGTCGTTAAGGGGTTCGGTGCTTTGCCAATAAAACTCGGAGCGAACAATGAGCCTATGAAGTTCCCGAAGGTTCCACCCCGACTGAACAAACCGAACGGTTAGCCAATCCAGCAATTCCGAATGGGTCGGCTGCCCGCCCAGTCGCCCCGTGTCCGAGGGTTGCGGCGCCAAACCCCGGCCGGTGTGCCAGGCCCAAACGCGATTGACAAATGCGCGGGCAGTAAGCGGATTTTTGGGGCTTACCAAGTAATTTGCCAAGGCGGATCGCCTCCCGGTGGAATGGGGGGTTGGAACCACCAAGGCATCCGAAGGATCAAGCAGGGTGATAAAACCGGGTGCGATAGAACTCCCTTTTTTCTTGGGATGGGGGGTATAGGCGCCAACAGTGCCTGTCTCCACAATCGACTGGGCCTTGGCGAGCGGGGCGGGTTTGAGGGATTCGTATTTGGCCAACTCGCGGCGCAATGCCAACATCTCCTCCTTGGCTTGTCCCTTGAGTTTGCTCTCAAGGTTGATCTGATCATAGTCAACTTGCCTCCAAGCAAGTTCCACAAGCTGCGTTTCCAGCGGCAACCGAACCGTAGGGAGTTTGGCAATCATCACTTGTATGTCGGGAGGAAACCGTTCGACCGCTCCCTTGGTCAGCGATTTCATTAAAGGCTCCTCGATCTTTGCGATCTTCTCCCGGATCTGGCGGGTTTTGTCGGACCAGACTTCCATGGCAAAGTCATACGCTTTGCGCTCGGCTTTTGAGGCGATTACCTTTTCGTCCCGGGGCAAAACATTGGAGAAAAAGGCTTGCAACCGAAAATAATCCTCGTGAAGGATAGGATCATATTTGTGATCATGACACTTGGCACATTGAAATCCCAATCCGAAAAACGCATCCCCCACCGTGTCGGTGATGTCCCCTAAAATAATTTCCCATTGACCACGCACATCGCGATTGTTGTATTCGTAAATGCCATGGCGCAAAAAACCCACCGCAACCTCCGAACGGGGGTCCTCCGGCCAAAGCTCATCCCCGGCGATTTGCTCCATTAGGAAGCGATCAATGGGCCGATTCTCCCCAAAGGAATCAATCACATAATCCCGATATCGCCAAGCGTGAGGGCGCTCATGGTCAATACGGTAGCCATCCGACTCCGCAAAACGAACCAGATCAAGCCACTTGCGCGCCCATGCCTCGGCGTGGGCCTTGGAGGACAGTAACCGATTGATCATCGCGTCAATCGCTTTTTCCGAAGGGTCGAGCACAAAGGCGTCAATTTCACTCGGGGATGGAGGCATTCCCGTTAGGTTGTAATGAATTCGCCTAATGAGTTCATGGGGCTTGACGCGACGGGCCGGGGCGGCATTGGTTTTTTCGATTTTGGCGAGAATGAACCGGTCAATTTCGGTCCTGGCCCAAGTGGGGTTGGCTAGTTTGGTGGGCGGGGCAAAATTTCCGGGCGGCACAAAGGACCACCATTGCCTTTCTTCCGGGCGTATTTCCCCCTTTTTACGCAAAGACAAGGATGCGTTTGCCGAGTTTCCCGCCAAAGCCGAGTTGGGAAAGGGTGCCCCGGCTTGGATCCATTCTTCAAAATCCGCGATCTCCCTAGGGGATAGGGGCTTTTCCGGAGGCATGGATTTGAGCTCGCCTTTTCCATCCGATTGGAGCATCTTAAGCAATCGACTTTGGCCCGGATTGCCGGGAACCACCACGCTCCCACCATCTCCCCCTTTTAAGAAATGGTTGGCGGTGTCAAGCCGAAGACCGGACCTTTGTCGAGATTCCCCGTGGCACTTTTGACACTTCTCCACCAAAATGGGCCGAATTTTCGATTCAAAATGACGGATCGCATCCGCTTGGGGATTGCCCAGAGCGATCAAAACAAGGGAAAAGATTGGTATCATGGCGGTGGAATGATCCGTAAAAAACCAAAAAGGATGGAAAAAAGAGCAAGCGTACGAGTTGCCAAATCCTAGCTAGGCACCATGGAAAACTTCTTCTTCAGGGACATCCAAGAAACGCCCCGGGCCGGTCGCCCCCAAGCGGATTCCTTGTCAACCTACCTTTGAGGTAACCCTACCCAAAATTCCACGGCCCCAGCAACTCAATTGCCTGGGCCGTGGGTCATTTATTTAGGCCATTGCCATTGCCGGGAAAAGGCCCCCCTGGCCCCTTCATTGGTATGGGATTGTTTTTGTCCGGCCCTTGCCCGCCCTTTTTTTGTCCTTTAGGAGACAAATCTTTGGGGTTGTCGTTTGGCAATCCGGGAGGACCAACTTGCCCTTTCATACCGGGAGGTCCTTTGGGTTGAAACCCGGGAGGTCCTTTGGGTTGAAACCCGGGAGGTCCTTTGGGTTGAAACCCGGGAGGAAAATCTTGCCCCTTCTTGCCCGGAATACCATTATTGCCCGGAATACCTTTGGGTTGAAACCCGGGAGGAAAATCTTGCCCACCCGTACCCGGAGGACCTTTGGTCGGGGGACCTTGATCCTTGGCGTTTGGGACAACCCCTTTGCCTGCGTTGCCCCCCTTTCCCATCGGGGTTTCAGGTCCCATCGGGGTTTCAGGTCCCATCGGGGTTTCAGGTCCCGCTGGGTCCACCTTGGTGGGAGGTTCGAGGTTGTTTTTCGCTTTTTCAAAAGTGGGAATAGCTTTGCTGCCCACATCGAAAATGGGGGAGGTATCGGAGTCGTCTTTAGTGGCTACCCGACCCCCAAAGGGACGAAACACGATAACAGCAATTAACACGATAAGGCCTAAAAGACCTCCCCCAATTACCTTAAAGGCGGGAAAGGCACTCCTTTCCGACCTTTTAGATCTTTTGGAGCGTTTTTTTATCCCGGGTGATTGGATAGGCAAGGGTGAATTGTCAGACACCGTTAGGGCAAGGGCCACCGGAACCTTGGCCTTTTGAATCGAGGGGGAAGAGGATGCCGTTCGGGGGGTATCCCTCGACGCCTCGTTGGGGAGCCGTTGGGGCGTTTTGATTTGCGCCGATTTGCTCTTGGGGGAGGGAGTATTTTCCGAGGGGGGGGCCGATTTTGATTTCTCGGATTCCGCCAAAAGAGCCGCTTCTACCTTGCTGGTGTCGAGGATAGGGCCTTCCTCGGGGTGGATCTGGCCGACAATTACCCCGGAAAATTTCATGGTTAAGGCGGGAAGATTCTTTTCCAATTGCACAATGATAAGTCCCGCATCCCGGGCCGAGGCGGGCCGTTTGCTTGGATCCTTGGCAATCAAGCTCATCGCAAGATGAGACACCACTTCGGGGATCTGATTATCAAGGTGGAAAGGTTCAGGAGGTTGAGTGGTCAACAGGGAAGCGAGCACAGACAAGGTATCGTTGCCCTTGAAGGGCCTTGATCCCAAAAGCATCTCATAAAAAATGACCCCAACGGAAAACAGGTCGGCTTGGGCGCTGACTTCAAGTCCCCCAGCCTGCTCGGGGGCCATATAAGCGGGGGTTCCCATGATGGCCCCGGCCTGCGTGATCCTGGCATCTTGGGTCCGAGTTCGGGCCAACCCAAAATCCAGAATCCGAACTCTGCCCCGTGGCCCTTCCAGCCAAATATTTCCCGGTTTAATGTCTCGATGAATCAACCCTTTGGCGTGGGCGGCGGAAAGCCCTGCCAGCGTTTCTCGAACGATTCGAAGCGTTTCCCGAAGCTTAGGCTTGCGATCGCGGTCGAGTTTTTTGTCGAGCGGCTCCCCCTGAAGAAACGGCATGGTTAAAAAAGGGACGCCGTTGTCTTCGCCAATTTGAAAAATGGGAACGATGTTGTCATGGGTCAGGGCAGCCACCGATCGAGCTTCACGAAAAAAGCGCTCCCGGTTGTCAGGTGTGGCCGCCTCGGGAATCATCACCTTGAGGGCCAGTTTCCGATCGAGCATGGGATCGTGGGCCAGAAACACCATCCCCATTCCGCCCTTGCCCAAAACGCTTAAGAGGGTATAGCCTCCCAAACGGCCAAGTTCACCGGGATTTTCAGAAGGCCGAAGGAAGGAATACTCCGCCGAGCGGGCCCCTTTCACAAGGCCCTCTTTATCAGATACACCAAGTTGGCCAAGATTTTCACTCATGGTCAAACCATCGCCCCCCCTAAAAAGAACGGGTCTTTGTTTTCAAATTTGGGGTAAATCGGCTTCAAGGCATGAGTCGTTATTATATCCCAAATTACGATCTTTGGGCGAAATTCGCCTTTTTATCCCAAAGAATCACTCACTCTAAAGGACGATCGGATCGACCACTAGGATTGTTCGTCCTATACTCTCCTTTGTCCCTAGGGGTGTCTGGTTTTCCACGAGACTGAGAAAAGACCCTTGGGACCTGAACCGGGTGATACCGGCGTGTGAAAGCGATGCGATCAGACCAAAAGATGCCCTCTTTTTGGTTTTTTTTCTTCGCGGCTTCCCCGGTTATCACTGGAAACAGGATGGGAGGGTTCTGCTATGACACAGACTGAATCCGCCCGAATAGGCATTATTACCCCCGACATCGCCCGTGGTCGCAAGGGTGTCCGTGATAGGGATGATGCACTCTCCAAAGCCCGTTTCGAATTGGATTGGGAACTGCAATTCAATCTTTCCCTCGACCCCGAAACCGCCCGGCGAATGCACGATGAAACCCTCCCCCAAGACATTCGGAAACTCGCCGAGGCCCAAGCCGCCAAAAGCACTATTTCCCTAGCCACGGCCAGCCGTTAAGGCGTTTTTTTCCTGACATGATTGCCACCGAAGACCTACCCCTTCGCTACCACACTCCACCCGAATGGGCGAAGGTGGTGCTTTTGGATTTGGTGGCCCTTTTGGGCGATCATGCCCATCTGGAAAAAAAAGCCGCCTCAAACGCCTTGGAATTGATCAATCGGTGGCAAGGAATTCACCCCCCAAAACGCTGGGTGTCGATTCTGGCCAACATTGCCAGAGACGAAGCAGTCCACCTTTCTCAGGTAACCCGCATCCTTTCCCGCCTAGGGGCCACGATCCCCAAAACCCACTTCAACGCCTATGCTCAGGGCCTTAGGACGATTGTCCGAAAGGGCCAAGGGCCGGATGAATTGGTGGATCGGCTTTTGGCCGCCGCTCTGATCGAGGCCCGTTCTTGTGAGCGGTTTTTGATTTTATCAAAGACTATAGAAGATCCCCATTTGGCCAAATTCTACCGGGGCCTCTGGGCCTCGGAACATGGCCATTTTCGAGTGTTTTTGACTTTGGCAAAAACCGTTCGGCCCAAAGATACCGTTCAGATCCGGTGGGCGGAATGGCTCGATCATGAAGCAACGGTCATCCAGGCACAACCCCCCGGTTCCAGAATGCATTCGGGAATGGGGCAACTGGCCAATCCTTCTTCCGGATTTTGAGAAATGTCCGCCTCTCCCCCAGATCCTGTTAGGCAAGGGCGAACCAAACTACCCGGGATATTTCTTTTGGTTTCCGCCGGGATAAACATAGTGGCGGGTTTGATTTTCGTGGGCATCGGGTTGCATGGCCACACCGTGGCGATAGCTGAATTTCGCCACCGCCTTGAAACCGAATATCCCGCGCAGCACCAAGAAATTTCCCGATCCGGTTGGCCCCTTGACCGCTGGATTTGGAACACTTCCACCGGCTTACTGGTATTGGGATTAGGTGGAGTGGTCACGGGAAGTTTGGCCATTGCCGGGGTAAAAAAGTTGTGGCGAACCGGCTCAACGCGGCTGACCATTGTCGCTTCGCTCTTGATCGCCGTTCCCGGAATCAGCCCGTCCGGCTGCCTTGCCATCGGATCTCTGGCAGGCCTTTGGATGGTTTTGATTTTGTCCGATCCTGAATGAATAAGAAGG
>SIAL01000073.1 GCA_009691815.1 Gemmataceae bacterium
GTGCATGGCCCTATCGTCTAGAGGCCTAGGACGTAGCCCTCTCAAGGCTAAGACTCGGGTTCGAATCCCGATAGGGTCATTGCTTAGCCGCAAGAAAAGCCCGGTGGTTCAACCCGCCGGGCTTTTCTGTTTCTATCGAAGTCAAACCGATCCCAACCTAGATCCCTCTCCATTTCAATCCCAACGATTGCAAAAGCTCCTTGGCCTGACCCACACGGTCGGGATGAATGGTGATGGTCCGTGGACCAACCCGTTCGAGGACAACCTCCTTGAACTCTTGCCAAAGCCAAAGTCCATCGGCAGTTTCCTCGTCTTCGGCCTGAAAAAGGATACTGGGAATCACCTCGATCGGTTTCCTTGCCTTGGCTAGGAAAAAGAGTTTCACCGCGGGTTTCGGCGCTTCCCCGGTTCGCATTCGAAACCACTGGTCCAAGGTTTCCAAAGTCCAGCCCCGTTCCCGGATGCGACCCATGGAGCCGGGGGTGATGCGAAAGCGATTGGAGATAGCCCCGTTTTTTCCTGGAATGGGATCGGATAAAATGGGTAGTTCCGTTTCCAATAAGAGGTCGGATTTGGATTCCTCAACGATAAGGTCCAGTCCGTCGGCCCCGACCCGGATACAGGGTTCTGGGGAAATGCGATAATCGCGACTTCCCGAAAGGCGAAACATTCGAAAATCGACGGTTTCCTCATTATCCACCAGAGCATGTCGTTCGCCCAAACGGACCGCCATAAGCCCGCGGCCAAGGGCCTCCTCCAGGTCGGTTCCCGAGGAAAACTCAAGCACCATGGCGGAGGAATGGATCACCACTCTTTCGCGCTTGGAGGCCCAGGAGCCTATTTGTTCAATGATGGATTGTTGAACGGGTCGTGTGGAATGCCCATCCAAAAAATTCCTCACGGACTCGAAAGATTCCCCAAGCTCCAAAGCTCGGTAAACCGAGTCCGGGGTGAGCTGCAGCACACAGGCCGGCCCAAACGCCTTCCACAGGCCAAACATGGAAAGCTTGGCAATAATGCTAGGATCAAGCCCCTGACGAAACGCCATGATCTCTAGGTTGGGCTGGATAAGGAGCATTCTGGGAACAACCCTTGTTCCTTGGTCCCCATTCGCCCCGTCCCTAACCAACCTACCCGATTCGGAAAGGCGAAAAAGGAGTTGCCCTTCCTTGCCCTTGGCCATCTCCACCAAGCCCATGGGCCAAACGATGCCAGCCAACCAGGTTTCCAAAAAGGGTTTCTTGCGTGAGGGACGAAGCCCGGTCCCGGACCACCAGGGATGATTTTTCAGGATCCACGCTTCGATAACCCCGGAAGAAATCCAGGCGTCCGTTTTCATTCGCCCCAAAAAAGCCCAAGCGATGGCAAGGGCCGAGGGGAACGGGTTTGAAATGGGTTCCCCTTGAATCTGGGGCTTCCAGCCATCTTGGGGATTCCATGGGGATTGGTCAAAGGAGCCTTGGAGCAAGGTGCGGAGTGCCCCTGTTTTCCCTTTGTTCCAAGAATCGGGAAAGCCCCGGGCATGGACCTCCAGGTCAACTCTCTCGAAAACGCCGACAACCTCGGCCATTTGAGCTATCCAATATCCCAAATCGGGCACGATCACCGGGCAATCCGGTGGCGGGCTGACAAGCTGAGTGTCTTCCAGCCTATCCTGATCCTTTTTGAAGAACTCCCCCGCCTGGGTTAAACGGAGCGGGTTTTTCAGCGTCTTTTGCCACAAAAGAGAGATGCGAATAAACCATTCACACCCATCGGTAATAATGCCGGGAAATAAGGGACTACTAGGAGGGGCTTCCGTTTGGAATTCGGGATCATCTACGAGAACAGGGTCATCCTCAGAACGACCGGGTGCCCTTGCATGGGGAAACTGGGAGAGGTCAGGGAGGTTTGGTTCCCGCCCAATCATCCTTTGCAAAACATTGGGAACTATAAATAGGTGGTGGCCAAGCGCTCCGGGACTGGAAACCCAATGAAGGAAACTTTGGTACTTGACTGCCTTGTGAGGCTTGGCAAGGACCGGTGGGGTGGAATCTAGGTCGATATCCGTGGCTTCCAGGAAATTCGGACTGACCGTGGGAGTTTGATCCAGGGCAAAAACCGGGTAGGCCAAGCCTGATTCGAGTAGGTTGACAACCGCCCCAACCCCGTCCTTCCAGCCAAGTGCTAGGACGATCTCGACCAAGTTTCCCATAAACCAGACCGTTTTTTGGGACTTTGCGGCAACCTCCAATAGCATTTGGGCCGAGGCTTCCATTCCCAAGATGCGTCTATCGAGGATGACCGGGTTCGAGAAAATCTCCAACGCCTTTTCCTTGACGATTTCCCTAGACAGATTGGCCCTTGGCTTTAGGAGGTTGGTGGAAACCACCTCGACAAGGTCTTCGCCAAAGCGGTCAAAAGCCTCGGCCACGCACTTTGGCCAAGTCACTTCAAGGGTTTGTGAGCTAGGGATCATAGGGTAGGACGCTGAATGATTTTGGGGGTGTGGCCTAGTTTGAGAAGTTCCGCAATGATCGGCTCCGTTCGGCCCGGCCGAATGAGGATTGAAGATGGGGTCAACCTTCCCGCGATATCGTTTTGCAGTTTTTTCCGGGAAAGGACCTCTTCAATGATGATGGAATCATCCGAGCGGAGGATGCACACCCTGCGGTGTACTTTCACGGGAATTCTCGACTGTCCGGGATCCATATTTCCAACTCTCCATTTTCTGACGAACCGCTTCCACCGTTATCAGATCAGGTCGTCCACCAATCCTTCTTCCGAATCCCACTCCATAGAATCGTAGTCTTGGCGGACATTTGTGATAAGCTCGCCATCAATACGGGATGTGTAATCCGCACCCATTTCCGCACCGTCGGCGATTCGATAGCTGTAGCCCTGTTCCGTGAGGAAAAGCTGTCGGTGATGGGCAAAATCCTGCTCTCTGGTGTCACGACTAACAACCGAGTAAAAATGAGCTATGTCCCCAGCGGATTTGGGACGGAGGATCCGACCCAATCGCTGGGCCTCCTCTTGCCTCGATCCGAAGGAACCGGAGACCTGAATGAGGACCGAAGCATCCGGAAGGTCGATCGCAAAGTTTCCAACCCGGCTCAGGATGAGTTGTGTGACCGTACCCGCCCGGAAGGCGTGATAAAGGTCTTCGCGATCGCAGTTTGGGGTCGCGCCGGTGATGAGGGGAATCTTAAATCGGATGGAAAGGCTTCGGAGTTGGCTTAGGTATTGGCCGATGATAAGCGTTTGCTTGTCGGGATACCGGTTGAGAAGAAATCCAACCACATCTTCCTTGGCGGGGTTTTCGCTGGCGATGCGGTGTTTATGGCGCAATTCCGCCACGGCATATTCCATACGGACCTTGTCCGGGAGAGCCACCCTGACTTCGGTGCAAGATGCTTCGGCGATCCACCCCTTGGATTCCAGGTCGCGCCAAGGCACATCGAACTTTTTGGGTCCAATCAGGCTGAAAACATCCCCTTCGCGACCATCTTCGCGAACAAGGGTGGCGGTAAGGCCCAAGCGACGGCGAGCCTGAATTTGGGCGGTGATGCGAAAAACGGGCGCGGGTAAAAGGTGGACCTCATCGTAAATGATCAGGCCCCAATCCCGCTTATCAAAGATATCAAAATGGGGAAAATCTTCATTCTTGTCGTTTCGATGGCTAAGGATCTGATAGGTCGCGATGGTGACGGGGCCAATCTCCTTGTTTTCGCCGGTATATTCCTTTACCTCATCACTTTGCAGAGTGGTTTTGTCCAAGATCTCACGGCGCCATTGCTTAACTGCGGTGATCCCGGTACTTAGAATCAGGGTGTTGCGACCGACCAGGGCGATGGCGGCAATTCCAACAATGGTCTTGCCCGCGCCGCAAGGGAGGACAACCACCCCGGACCCGCCCCGGACATCTCCCCCGGCGTGAAATACGGCACTGGAGTCCCGTTGGTAATCCCGGAGTTGAAAGGGCAAGCCCCCAAGGGTCTGCTCTCGGAGGGAGACCACCATCGGGGCTCCTTCGGTGTACCCGGCGAGGTCCTCGGCGGGATAGCCCACCGCAACCAAGGCTTGTTTGAGCACTCCGCGATAGGCCCCATCGACCTGATAGCTGGTTCGGTCAAGCTTGGGCCCAAGGTAACACTTTACCTTGGGTTGACGGGCCAACTCTTCCAAAAGGGGAATGTCGTGGCAAATGAGTTTTAGGCCGGCGGGGCCATTATCCTTGTCGGTTCCGTTTCGTTCCAAACGAACCCGGCCATAGCGGCTAACGAGCTCATGAAGGTCGGCAAGGAGGTTTGAGGGGACGGAGAATTTGGAATATTTTTGGAGTGTGGCAGCCATTTCCTGGGCTTGAATACCAGCAGCTGCGGCATTCCAAAGGGACAATGGGGTAATTCGATAGGTATGGATATGTTCCGGGCTTTTCTCAAGCTCGGCAAATGGGGCAATGGCATCCCGGGCCTCGGCATAACGGGGATTATCCACCTCAACCAAAACCGTACGATCCCCCTGCACGATCAGGGGGTTGTTTGGGTCATAATTCATGAATTAATCTTCCTTGACACCTGTTTCCCAACCCGGGCGTTCCGGCTGGAATGTTTTGGTCGTGAATCTTGAAGCATAAACCCTGACGCAACCATTGGGCAAGGGTGAATACCAACCTTAGGGGTAATAAAACAGACCTTGGCTTGGCGAACGGGGTTGGTTATCAGGGCGGACTTCATGGGGAGTGTTTTTTTATGAAGCCGAAATGTTTGATGTTTGTCACCGACGGGTTTGAGGATATGGAAGTCCTTTTCACCATGTACCGGTTTCGTGAGGCGGGCTATCAGGTCGTGTTGGCATCGCTTAAGGGAACCACCTGCACGGGGCTTCATGGCTACCAAGTCCATCCCGATTCGCCCATTCGTGAACTCAACCCGGCGGAATATGAGTGGTTGATAATTCCCGGCGGGGCCTGTTCGGAAAAATTGCGCCTTCGGGAAGAAGTCCTCGATATTGCCCGTACCCAGATCGAAGATGGCCGCAAGGTTGCCTCGATTGGTCGGGGGGTACAAGTTCTTTTGAGTGCCGGGGCGATTGATGCCAAGCGCATTGCCTGCCCCCATGCCATCCGGGATGATATCCGGGGCTCGGGTGGAATATGGGTCGATGTTCCCTCGGTCGTCGAGGGCAACCTCCATTCGTGCCGTTCTTGGCAAGATTTGCCCCATTGGTTCCAAATCCTTTTTGGCAACCAACCGGTCAGTCAGAGTTTGGAAAATAGTTAGGCTCAAAGCGCGCATACCCCGGCCAATTCCCCTTTGGCTTTTTCGCAAGCCAATTCCAGCTGGGTTTCCCAATCGCATTGGTCCGTTTTGGCGGCAAAAGTAATGGCGCGGCCACTATTGATGACCGCCCCGGTGCCATCTTGGCGGAAAGCTCCGGCCAAATCGCCGGCGCTGGCCCCCTGTGCTCCAAAGCCAGGAACCAAAAAAAATGTGTTGGGCATCAGGTGGCGCAATTCCGCAAGCTCCGCCGGATAGGTCGCACCCACCACGGCCCCAACATCACCATAACCACACGATTCTAGATAACCCCGATTGAGGGACTCCACCATTTTGGCTACATGCCGGTATAGTTTTTCTTCCGGGCACAAAAGGTCTTGGAAAAGCCCAGCCCCGGGGTTACTTGTCCTCACTAGGATAAAAATCCCCCCTTGGTAGGAGCGCGCTTGTTGAAGAAACGGCTCCACGGCATCGGTCCCCAGATAGGGGTTAACCGTAATGGCGTCGATGCTATCCACCCCAAAGCGTTTGCCGCCAAAGGTTGGCCCCCCGAAAGCGGCCTCCGCATAGGCGGTGGCGGTGCTGGCAATGTCGTTTCGTTTGCCATCTTGGATGGTAAAGAGGCCAAGAGCCCGGGATTGATTCAAAAGCCTTTCCAAAGCGGCAAACCCTGAGCTTCCGCACTGTTCAAAAAAGGCGGCCTGAAACTTGACGACCCCGACCTTGCCCGCCACCAATTCCAAAACTCGACCACAAAAAATCTCATAAGCGAAGGCAACGGCCTCTAGGGAATCGGGGATTGCCCCCCCAAAGGGTTGGCGGACCACCAAGGGAATTTGGTCCCACCGAGGGTCAATTCCCACGCACAAAGGCGTTTTGGCGCGTTTGACCGCCTCCACCAAACGCTCGGCAAATCCCAACATGAACACTCCAAAATCCAACAGCCCAAAAAACCGCGAACGCCAGAAAGAAGTCCAAACTGTCTTCTTAGGATTCCGTCTGGAAATGGGTGTAGGCAGACGGTGCAATCCTTGTGAAATTTGGCAAAATGGCAAAAAAAGGATTGGACAGAGGTTAGGTCGGGCCTTAAACTGTAAGCATCAGCATCCTTATTGAGATTTAGTCTCAATCTCAGGAGTAACCTTATGACCCCTTCGGATTATTGTTCCCTAGATCAACTTCGCCCGGGTGAAATCGCTTGGGTTACGCATGTCGACGGGACCGATGACCTGAGTCAACGCTTGGGTGACTTGGGCCTGCAAAAAGGTGTCGAGGTCGAATTATTGGGTCGGGCCCCTTGGGGTGATCCCTTGCGATTACGCGTTGGTAGTTGGCGTTTGGGTTTAAGGCGACAAGAAGCCGCCCGCATTCACCTTCAAAAATCCTCCATTCATTGATTCCTCCGGTGCCTAAGTTAATTTATTCTCCTGAAAAACCCATAACCCTTGCATTGGTGGGCAATCCCAATGTGGGAAAGACCACGCTTTTTAATTCCCTTTCTGGATTGAGGCAACACACCGCCAATTATCCGGGGGTGACGGTCGAGATCAAAAAAGCTTCGGTCACCCATAGAGGGGTCCACCTTGACCTGCTCGACCTTCCGGGTGCCTACTCTCTTGCGGCCCGTTCGCCGGACGAGCTCATTCCCACCCAGATTTTGTTGGGGCTCCATTGTGTTGAGTGCCGCCCCGATGTGGTGGTGGCGGTGGTGGATGCCACCAACCTCGAACGCAATTTGTATTTGGTTCACCAAGTCCTTGAAGTAGATCTTCCTCTTATTATTTGCCTCACCATGGTGGATATGGCCGAGGCGACAGGGGCCACGATCCGGTTGGACCTTTTGGCCGAACGGATGGGTTGCCCGGTTGTCGCTGTCCACCCGGTAAAAGGGACAGGGATAGACCTCCTTTTGGATACCATTTTGGATCGCCAAAAGGCCACTAGGCCAAACCCCATGGATTGGCCCCCAGAGCTGGTTCAGGAGATAGAAAAGGTTAAAAACCTTTGTAAGCCGAGTACGCCGGATTTCATGATCAGGCGTGCTTTATTTGATATCGACGGCGAGGCAGCCAAAGATCTGATCCTCGAAAAACCCCAGTTGGCCCAAGCGCTGGCCAACGCCAGAAAATCGCTTGCGGAGGCCGGTTTTCTTTTGCCCCAAGCAGAATCCATCAAACGGTATGGCGATATTCGTAAACGACTCGAGGGCGTTCAGGATCTTCCCAAAGCGGGCAAATCTAGGACCGACCGGCTAGACGCATGGCTTACGCACCCTGTCACAGGGACTCTTTTTTTCTTATTGGCCATGTTTTTAGTCTTTGAATCCGTATTTTTGTTTGCAACCCCGGTTATGGGTTGGCTATCCACCCTCCACGAACTGTTGGGGGATTGGATTCTTGCCACCCTGCCAGAGGGACCATTTACCGACCTTTTGGCCCACGGGATCATCCAGGGGGTGGGCGGGGTGCTTGTTTTCCTGCCCCAAATTTGCATCCTTTTCGTCATGTTGGCCATCCTTGAAGACACAGGCTACATGGCCCGGGCCGCCTTTTTGGTGGATCACCTTATGGCCCGGTGCGGCCTTAGTGGCAAATCCTTTATCCCTCTGCTTTCCTCGCTGGCTTGTGCCGTTCCCGGCATACTTTCCACCCGTGTCATTGAGGATCGCCGCGATCGCCTTGCCACCATTCTTGTTGCCCCCTTGATGAGTTGTTCCGCCCGCTTACCCGTGTATACCCTCGTGGTGGCCGCTTGCTTTGCGCCCGAACTTGGGCACTCGGCGTGGCTTGGTGGCGTGATGTTATTTGCCATGTATATGTTGGGGCTGGTTTTGGCACCTTTGGTAGCTCTACTGCTTAAGCGAACCCTTTTACACGGCCCGGCTCCTCTTTTTGTGTTGGAGCTTCCTAGGTACCAGATTCCCAATTGGAAAAGTGTCCTCCACAAAGTGATGGATGCGGCATGGAGCTTTGTGGGACGGGCGGGAAGTACGATCCTAGCCGCGATGGTTTTGATTTGGGCGTTGCTCTATTTTCCCGCCACCGATTTTGAAGGAAACTCCTATCCCAAACAGGTCAATTTGTTGAAATTGGAAGGGAAAGCGGAAGAATCCTTGCAATTGCAGGCAAAGTGGCGCGAACAGAGCTTTCTTGGAAAAGCGGGCAAAGCCATGGAGCCGGTTTTTCGGCCCCTGGGTTGGGATTGGCGGCTTTCTGTGGCTGCGATTGCCAGTTTTCCGGCCCGAGAAGTCGTGGTGGGAACTTTGGCCCAGCTTTATGCCCAAGAGGATGATGAAGCCAATATTGTCAAGGCTTTGCAAGGCACCGATTCGCCTTTGACCCCCGCGGCGGGTCTGTCGCTTATGGTTTTTTTCGCCCTATGTTGCCAATGTGTGTCTACTCTGGTGGTTATCGGGCGAGAAACAAATAGCTGGTTTTGGCCCCTTTTCACCTTCACCTACATGACCTCTTTGGCCTATGCTGGAGCATGGGTGGCTTTTCAATTGGGAACATGGATCTGGGGCTAGGAACCCTCTTTATGGAAGGTGTCCAACAAATATTGGCGGGTTTGTGTGTCGCGGGCGCCCTGGCGTTTGCGCTCTATCAGGTCTATTCCCGCGTTCGCGGATCCAAGGGTGGTTGCGGCAAAGGTTGCGGTGGTTGCAAGGACAAATCCACCCCGGAAAAACCCCTGCTACAAATCACCATTATGGACAAACGGGATACAACAATCCAATCTCTTTAATACTCCGAGCAGGATATTCTATTCCCATGGACTTGGTTTCGGGAAATAGATCCGGTAACCCAAAGCGGACCGGAATGCCAAATGGTTAGGGTTTTCCAATCCCTTCCGCCTCCTTAATCACCATCTCCAGAGCCCTATCCATCACCCTTTCACCGGAGCTTCCCACCCATTTGTACCGGATAATCCTCTGGCCATCTAAGGCATAAAAAGAAGGCGTGGCGGGAAAGTTCCATTGGGTGGCAATAGGCCCCTTTCCAATAGGGCCAGTGTCGGTAAAAGAACGCCAAGGGAGCTTCATTTTTTCATTACCGCCTTTAACTCTTTTGGTTTATGACCAACAATGTTGACACCAATGATCGCAAAGGGCCGTCCTTCTCCATTTTTCACGAGCGACCCATTTTTCACGAGCGACCGCTCGTGGGGCCATTGGGTCCGTCAAGAAAGTCAGTATTCGCGCCAGAAATCAAGTACCACCACCTTGCCCCGGTAATCGGTAAGTTTTAGCCGCAATCCGTCCTGATCTAGCCCTTCGATTTCAGGGGCCAAGGAACCGACCGCAAGATTTTGCATTTCAAACAAGCCGGACTTGGCCAAGTCTCCAACGGTTCCACCTTCCGCCCATTTCACACCGCCCTATTCCTTAACAGCTTGGCTGAGCATCACCTTAGCTTCTTGGATGGCCCCACGCAGTTCCCTTTTCAGCAGACCTTGTAGGTATTCCTTTCCAAATAGGTTTTCAAAATCGGTGGAAATCATGTGATCCACTTTGATCAATTCCACTCTCTGTGGCTTGGGCGAGGGAGTTTTATGCCCGGCTTGACCGGGTGAATCAATCCTCGGCAAGCCTGATGACCTCCTCCTACTCCTAGAAATTGTTGCCAAACGATCGAATTGAACCCCCTGAAACTATGGCGAATGTCCCCGCCGCTGGCAGGAGTGGATAGCCGAGCCAGTGGGCGGAGTTGGACCGTCTCCATTCGCCCTTGCGAACGCTTGTCGATTTCGGGTACTGTTTTCAGGGTGTCTTAACCAGAAGCCACTCAAAAGGGCAGGAGGCCTTCCATGCGTTGCTTGGTCACCGGTGCGGCCGGTTTCATTGGGTCCCACCTTTGCGAACGATTGGTGGATTTAGGTTATCAGGTAACCGGGATCGACGCTTTTATTCCGTATTATCCAAGGCCGTGGAAAGAGGCAAACCTCCATCGGCTCCGACAGGATAGTCGGTTTGAATTTTTGGAATTGGACCTTCGCACCGATCCCCTCGACCAAGCGGTCGAAGGAACAAGTGTGGTATTTCACCTTGCCGCAACGGCTGGTCTCGTCAAAAGTTGGACTGATTTCGACCTTTACAATTCTTGTAATGTGACAGGCACCCAACGCCTATTGGAGGCTTTGGCCCACCAAAACTTGGAGCGGTTTGTATACGCTTCCACCTCGTCGGTTTATGGACGATTTGCGGCCGGGGATGAACACCTGCCCACCCGACCTTCCAGCCCTTACGGTGCTACGAAACTGGCCGGGGAACACCTTTGCCGAGCCTATGCCGAGGAACGAGGTCTTCCCCTTACGCTCCTTCGCTATTTCTCGGTCTATGGTCCAAGGCAACGCCCGGATATGGGCTACCACAAGTTCATTGATGCCCTAATGGAGGCTAGGCCTATTAGCATTTTTGGGGACGGCCAGCAAACCCGTGGTAACACCTACATTAGCGATTGTGTCGATGCCACCATTGCCACCCTGCATTCCCCGGTGGGCGAGGTTTATAACATTGGCGGGGGCGAAACCGCTTCGGTTTGGGATATACTTGGCAAGCTGGAACGACTTACCGGCCGCCGAGCCCAAATCAAAATGGACAAAGCCCGGGACGGGGACCAACGCCACACCGGGGCCGATACCGGTAAACTATTGCGCCACCTGGGTTGGGCACCGAAAGTCAGCCTGGATGAAGGCCTTTCGTTGCAATTGGATTGGCAAAGGTCGCTTCGGATGCGGGCCGCGGCCTAAGTTAGCCCTTTTGACCTGTTCAACAGGGGTCGGAGGTCGGCCCCATTGTCACAGCGTCTGCTTAAGGTCGTCGCTTTGACCCGTTTAATTCGTGTTTACCCCTTGCCCATTAACCGGCCCGTGCGGGATCAAACCCCATTTCCTTAAGGATATCTTTCCGAAGGACCCATGGCGTTTTGGTCATCGATTGCCAACTCCAGTTTTGCAAAAGATCCTTGGGTGTCATGGGCACCTTGGCCTCATTCCACCCCAAAGACCACGCCAAATATCCACATAAAACATC
>SIAL01000074.1 GCA_009691815.1 Gemmataceae bacterium
CCCACCCTCGGCTGCCCCAATGTCCCCGAGTGATTGCTTTGGCTGGGACCATGGAAGGCTACGCAGAGCTTTGCGCCCTAATCACCCAAATCAAGCGCCTAGAGGAATCCGCCACGATTGATGAGGGAGATTTTCTTTCGCTTTTACTTCAAAACAGCAAGGATTTGCGCTTTCTTGTGGAGGAGCCCAAATGGTTGGCGGCCTTTCAAAAGAGCCATGGCAATCGAACATTTGCGCTTGTTGTCCGGTCACAAACCGAAGGGATTTCCGGGAGGGAAAAGTATGTGGAATCGATTTTGCTTGAGCAGGCCATGGCTTTGGGACTGAAAAGCGTGGTGTCTTCCCGAGTCACCATGGCGGATCCCAAACGGGCTGTGGTGGAACCTCTCCTTAGGGCCATCCGGACTCGTGGAATTGTGGACCTATCCTCCGATGGATTAGCGGGGTTGGGTGTTAACGCGATGAAAAATGCCCTTTGTACCCCACAAGCGTTACAGCACCGATTTCGGGATTTACCCCGATTGTGTCAAAACACAATCGACCTGTTTGGCGATCTGGAAAGCAATGTCCTTCCAAGCAAAATCCTTTTTCCAACACCGAGGGAAAAATGGAAAGTGAGCGGAACTGTTCGATTACGGCACCTTTGCAAGCGGGGCATGGGGCGAAGGGGATATGCAAACGATGCCGAGGCCAACAAACGATTGGTGTTGGAATTGGGGCTCATCGAGAGGTTGGGTTTCACCGGCTATTTTTTGGTGGTCAGATCCATTGCCAAAAAGGCCCGTCGCATGGGAATGAGCATGGCCCTTAGGGGTTCTGCCGGGAACTCTCTCGTTTGCTTTCTTCTTGAGATAACCGAAGTGGATCCTCTTCGGTTTGAACTCCCCTTGGAACGCTTTCTGCACGAGGGTAGGACGGACCTTCCGGATATTGATCTCGATTTCGATTGGAAAACGCGAGACAGCATAATTGATTGGGCCATAAGGCATTTTGGCGAGGAACGGACCTGCCGCATCTCATCCCATTTGTTTTTTCAGCCCCGTTCGGCATTAAGAGAATCGTGCCGGGCATTTGGCCTTTCCAACGATCAGATAGGTCATTTTTTTCGGTCGATTTCCCAATCCGCTGAAGAGTTGCTTGGGGATCCCATCGGGGCCAAAAAACGAGGGGTGCCTTTTGCGTTTCCCCTTGAGGGGGATCGTTGGTGGCGTATTCTGGAGGGGGCTGTGGCCCTACTGGGAATGCCTCATCACCTTTCGATCCATCCCGGTGGCATTGTGATGGTTGCGGACCGTATAGACCATCATGTGCCGATACAAAGATCCTCAAAGGGGGTTGATGTAACTCAATTTGACAAATATACAGTCGAGTCTACCGGCCTTGTCAAGATTGACCTGCTTGGAAACCGGGCCCTTGCCACCGTGGATGAGGTGGCGAGAAGGATGACAAATCTTGGCCGGATGCCCCCCAAAATGTTGGGAACGGATCCGAGTGTACTGAAACTTTTGCGGGCCGGAGAATCGTTGGGTGTGGGGCAACTGGAATCTCCGGGCATGAAGCATTTGCTGATTCAGATGGCCCCCAAGGGAATCGACGATGTCATCCTTGCTTTGGCGCTTATTCGCCCGGGAGCCGCGGGAATTGGCATGAAGGCCAAATTCTGCGCCCGAAGGCGAGGATTGGAAGAACCCGCCAGACAACATCCCGTGGTCGCCAAATTGCTTAAAAGTACCGAAGGAATGATGATTTTTGAGGATGATGGATTAAGGTTGCTTCAGGGACTTTGTGGTTTTTCCGCCCCCGAGGCCGACCACTTTCGGAAAAAGGTGGCCAAAAACCACGACCCCAAGGTTGCCGCTATCCTTCGAGAGGAGTTTGTGAACCGCGGGGTGAAATCAGGGGTTTCCCTTTTGGAACTTCATAAGATTTGGCCCCAACTGGAGAAGTTCAACCAATACTCTTTTTGCAAAAGCCACGCGGTCAGCTATGGCCTCATTGCCTGGCGGTCGGCTTGGTGTAAAGCCAATGAACCGGTCCTTTTTTGGACGGCGGCCCTTAACAACAATGCGGGCATGTATCCACGGCGAGTGTATGTTGGGGAAATCGTTCGGTCAGGCATTACGATGTTGGGCCCTTGTGTGAATCGATCCCTTGAAACCTTTGAACCCGAAGGGAAGGGGATCCGGACGGGGCTTTTGTCGATAGCGGGCCTTGCCATGGAAAGGATTGAAGAGATCTTGAATGAGAGAAATGAAAATGGCCTTTTTACATGTGCCGAATCCTTGCAAAGGCGAACGGGAATGACCCCGGATACCATGGGCCGATTAAGAAAATCGGGGGCATTGGATGGATTTGGGCAATCGCGACCCACCCTTGCCCTCCAAGGGGAGCTGAAGCGTCTTGCCCATTGGCAAACCAAAGGGGCGGAGCTATTTGAACAACTTCCCGATTTGGAATGGGTCATGGGGCCATTGGATTCTGTGGAAAAATCCCGGCAAGAATATCCCCTTTTGGGAATGACCATTTCCCAACCCTTGCACCAGTTAATGGAACCAGTGATTCAATCTGGGCTACAAAAGGCGGGGATCGATCCCACGGAGCGACGCTATAGTAGGGAGATTCGAAACCTTTCCGGGGTCCAGGTGATTGTGGCGGGGATGGTTGCGGCGGCTAGGGCAACCACCACCAAATCGGGCAAGCCCATGCAGTTTCTTACACTTGAAGATTGCCAAGGTTTTGTCGACCTAACCGTATTCCCCGGAGATTGTCCATTGCTTCAACACATTACCGAAGGGCCCTACTTGGGTATTGGTATTGTGGAGGAAGAGATGGGGGTTTTCACCGTCCGTGCCAAGAGGGTTGTGGCCCTTCATGGCAAAGGTAATGTAATCACCATTCAAGATGAGTCACGGATGTTCGGGTTGGTTGAGGAAGAGCTGTGAGTCAGATTTTTCGCTGCGGATTGCTGTGGAATGGGGAGGAATTTATTCCCAATGCGGCTTTGGTTATTTCGCATGGAAAGGTATTGGCAAATACCTTTGAGTCGTCCGAAGGGGAAACGGATTTGGGGCCAGATAGCGTGATTTTGCCGGGGTTGATCAATGCCCATATCCATCTGGACCTTAGCTTTGCTCGAATTTCACCGACCGATAATTTTGTTTTATGGATCCAAAAAGTCCTTGAACACCGGATGGAGTTGTCTCCCAAAACGACCCTGGAAGCCATTCGAATGGGCATTCAAGAAAGCCTTCATTCCGGGGTAACCAGCCTTGGTGATATTTCCCCGAATGGAGCAAGTTGGGAGGTATTGGAAGAGTTGGGGCTTAAAGGAACGATCTATCGGGAATGTTTGGGCCTCACCCCGGAAAGAGTGGAAAGCACCCTTTGCCAATGGGAGGAATGGTTAATCCACCATGAACCCACAAAATCCATCCAAGCGGGAATCAGCCCGCATGCTCCCTTCACCACATCCCGAAAGATCTTTGAATTCGCGGCCCATTGTGGCCTGCCCGTGACCACCCATTTGGGGGAAACCCCGGAAGAAGTGCAGTTCCTATCCCACAGGAACGGCCCGATTGGGGAATTGTTGCTTGAAAAGGGAATTGACCCGGCACTTTGCCACTTTCAAAGCGTTGGAGAGGTTGTCCAGATAATCGCCAAGACCCATCGGTTGGGATTGGTCCATTCCAATTATGGTGAAATCGCCCATGCACTTGGCGTGGGACAATTTCGGGTTCATTGTCCCGGGACCCATTCCTATTTTTCCAGAAAGTCACACCCTTTTGATCATCCCAAATTTTGTCCGGAAGAATGGGTACTTGCAACCGATGGCAGGTCTTCCAATGCGGATTTGAATCTTTGGTCCCAAGTTAAAATGGTCGCAAAGGAAAGACCCTCTATTGCCCCGGAAGCCTTGCTTCGCATGGTCACCGTTAACCCCGCAAGGATGATGGGAATGGGAAAGCAGATAGGGAAATTGTTACCGCAAATGGCGGCGGATTTTGTGATCGGCAGGTTCAATCGGCCCGTTGGTAAGGAAGAACTTCCAACAAAAAAGATTTTTGACGAAATCGAAGAATTTGAGTCGGTATGGGTCAACGGTGAAGCGAAAAAGGCCAACTCATAAGGTTTTCAGATATTCCAGGAGGGCCTTTCGCTCCTCTTCGTTGAGTGTATCGCCATAATCATGGCCCCGGTTACTTCTGCCTAATTCTTTGGTGTCGTAGATTTTCCGGGCCTCATGCGTATTGGCGGGACGAACACTGGAATCAATCGGGCGAATGACCCAGCCGATTTTTTCCTTGTCATAGTCGGATTCGGCCGTGCGATAACTGCGGGTAAACCTCGAGGGGCGCGTTTTCGAATCAAGCAGGTGAGCCAAAGTTGGCACCGAGCCATTGTGCAAATAGGGGGCCGTCGCCCAAATACCATCGAGTGGTGGAGCCTGATAACCATGATTCACCCGGCCTTGGTAGCCGTCTGCGAACCAACCCTCATGGCCTTTGGAGAACCAACTCTGGGAGAACTTTTGAGCGAAGTCCATGGGATAGGCCTTTAGCCGTTGGGGGTCGGTGGCAACATCTTCTAGGGGCACAATTTTGTTTGGATAGGTCGGATTTGACCCGTAGGTTCCATGGCACTTTGCGCAATGACTTCGAAAGATGCCTTCGCCCCGCCCAGCCAAGGATTGGTCCACAGGAAAAGGATATTTCGGAGCCTCAATGGAGTAAAGATAATGCAAGATGTCCTTAAAGGTGGATTCCTCCTTCTCGAAAAAGGACCGTTGGTTGAGCGGGTGTAAGGAAAATTGCATGATCCCTCGCGAATCCCGGGCATCCCCTTCTCCGGTGGCGTAGAGGGTGGCTTTCTTTTTCATTAGCCACCATGCCGGCACATTTCCGCAAAGGGTGTCGACCAGTTTTGGATCGGATTTGGTTATTTGAAAGCTAAGATCGGGGTTACGAAGGGCCAAAAGGTAGACCGATGTTGCCACGGCCTCGTTGGTGCCTCGGGTTCGGCTAAAGTGGAAAGGCGTGGGAAAACGACGCGCCCCCGCCCCGGGCAATTCCTCAAAAAGAGACTGAAGGTCTAGACTGGAATTTCCCAGGCCCACCATGGACTTACCTAAAATTGAACCCCCGTGGCAAACCATGCAATCAAGCGCAAGGCCTTGGATACCAAGGGCAATGGTGCCCTTTCGAAGTCCCATGGGAAGGTCTCCATTGGGGTAGGGCGCCTCATGGAGGCCAAACCGGTCACGGGCGGCACCTATAGGGTCCAAGGGTTTTGTTTTGGTCCAAATCCGCCAAACGGTTGCCAAAGAATCCGTGGTAAAACTCGCCGGGGTGAAAGCCCTTGAGGTAAGGGCCACTTGTCCCCGTTTGGCCGATTCGGGGTCGGCAATATGAAATTTCCCAAACGCCGGATCGGGGGCCTCGGCAAAAAGGACACCACCCAAAATCCAAAGAATTCCCATTAACAAATGTCGTTGTGGAGCCATTTAGAGAAAACCTATGATTGCATGGCTATCATAGACGGTAATGAAGGAAACCGCCATCTAAGGCGGTGGAACAATCGCTTTTCGATGGGACCTTTTATGCCTTTTTCCTCCGCGGTTTCCCAAAAAGCAGTGGCAGCTGATGCTCTTTCTGAAATCGTGGCCCAACTTGATCCCGCGGTCACCCAATCCCCTGATCTTGTCGTGTATTTTTTCACCCAAGACCATGCCCGTCACTCGGAAAGCCTGCTCCAAGCGATCAAGGAGGTGCTTGCGCCCTCCCACATCATTGGTTGTGTGGCCGAAGCGGTTGTTGGCACCGGTCAGGAAATCGAGGAGGCACCCGCCCTTAGCCTTTTCGCCGGAAAATGGCCTGCGGATAAGAAAATCCATTTTGAAACATTTGAACTTACTGTGGCGAAAACAAGCGAAGGCAAAAGCCTACTCGGGTGGCCCGACGGTTTGGTCGGAGGCCCTACCCAGTCCGGGGGAATGATCCTTTTGGGAGATCCCCTCACCTGTCCGGTCGATTATTTCCTTAAGCAGGTCAATAAGGATTTCCCCGGCCTTACGGTGGTGGGGGGCATGGCATCGGGAAGCCGGGGCCAAGGGGGGTGTCGCCTTGTTTCGGATCGGGGAGTTGTTCGCTCTGGAGCGGTGGGGGTTCTGCTGGGCGGGGATGTTGGTATGCGAACCGTTGTATCCCAAGGGTGTCGGCCTGTTGGCCAGCCCATGATCGTTACCCGTTCGGAAGGCAATATTATCCATGAGCTTGGCGGCAAGAAACCGATTCAACAGCTTCAGGAAATGTGGCGACAACTTCCCACAAGCGAACAGCGCCTTTTTGAAAAGGGGCTGCACCTTGGTATTGTGGTTAATGAATATGCCGGGGAATTTCGCCAAGGCGATTTTCTGATTCGAAACTGCGGATTTGTCAAAGAAACAGGTGCTTTGGTGGTGGGTGACCAGGTCCGAACCGGTCAGACGGTTCAGTTTCAGGTCCGCGACGCAGAGAGTGCTGACCTTGAGCTTCGAGGGTTGCTAGAGGGGGACAAAAAACACCACAAGAAGATGCCCAGTGGAGCTTTGATGTTCACTTGCAACGGTAGGGGCAAGCGGTTTTTTAGGGATTCGTCTCACGATGCCCAATGTGTGGAATCCTTGATGGGCAGGGTTCCCATGGCGGGCTTTTTTGCCCAAGGGGAACTTGGCCCGGTAGGGGGCCAAAACTATATCCATGGATTCACGGCCTGCATGGCCTTTTTCGAAGCATAAGGACAAAACTCGTGGGAATGGAACTGTCGATTTTGGCACCGAGTCTTGATTGGATCCGAATTCGTTCGGCCCTAGACCAGTTTGCCCCAAAGGGATCCTTAAGGATGGCGGATGGCCAACTTACTTTCCCCGATGAGGAACCTTCCCCCGATTGGCGGGAATTGAGGGTGGCATTACCTTCGGGAATGGTGACCTTAAAGCGTACAAAAAATGGTTTGGACCTGATCACTTGGGGGAAGATTTCGGAAGAGTTGTTAGGCGAAAGAAACCAATTGGGGCAGAGTCTTGGCGAGGATTCGAGCCCGTTACCGGGGTAGAGAAAAGCCAGGGCTTGCGGGCGCAGCTGTGAAAACCATGAAAATCCATATTGCTATAAAAACAGGCGAGAAAGTAATATAAAAGACAATAGAAATTGAATCTTAAAACGGGCTTCGTAAATAGCCCAGATTGCTTAAAATGCCAAAACCTGCTAGTCGGTACCTTTCTTTGTCCCCTTTTAGGCAAGTTGTTTTGGATTTGATGTATTTCACCGCCAAGGTGCCTGTTGCCACTGTGGAGCGGAAAATGAACTTGGGGGGGCTAAAAACCGCTAGGCAACAGCATTCCGCCAAGCCCAGCTGGTCGAGCATTTTTGCCAAAGCCTATGGCATTGTGGCCCGGGATAATCCTGTTTTGAGGCGAAGTTTCGTCTCCTTCCCTTGGGCCAGATTTTACGAACATCCCCACAGCGTTGCCTCCATCAATGTGGAACGGGAAGTAAACGGCGAGCAAATTGTCATCTACAGTTATGTTCGAGCCCCGGAAAACCGGACACTTGAGGCAATTGACGAGATCATTCGCCATCACAAGGAGGACCCCATCGAACAGGTCCGCTCTTATACCCGGATGCGTACCCTGAGCAAGTTGCCCCGGTTTATCCGAAGATTTGTTTGGTGGTATGGCCTAAATGTCGAAGGAAATCGCCGAGGCCATAATTTTGGCACCTTTGCCATTTCCTCGGTATCTGCTCTTGGGGCGGGCCTTGTGAATCTTTTCCCCTTGTTGTCCACCCAAATTCATTATGGGATGCTTGATAAAGAGGGCAATTTGGAAGTTCGCCTAACTTTTGATCATCGGGTCTTGGATGGTGCCAATGCCGCAAGGGCTTTGGCGGACCTGGAAAACGCTTTGAACACCGTAGTTTTGAGTGAGCTAAAGCCCTACCGAAGGCTTGCAATCTAAGTCGTTTCCACACCTTTTTTTACTCACCCTGCAACCATCCGTTGGGGGTGGATTAATTTTTCTACGATGGTATAACCGGACCATTCCTAGAAGTTTTTTTTGCTTTCGTTAAAGTTTCCCAAACAGCCTGCCGCAGGGTGGTGCAAAGTGTATTGGAGTGGCAGGCCGTAATTTGGATTGGGCCTGCGAACCCAATGGATTTAAAGACTAAAAAATAAAAATGATAACATTGTGGTCAATGATTGTTTCGGTCGGAGCTATTGGGCTGGGATTTGGTCAACACCCAACGCCCTTTTTTGGCAAACTCCAATTTGAAAGGGTCAATCGCGGTTTGCATGGAACCGTTCAGGATTTCACCAAAAACCATGGCAAAGATCGACGGATTTTTTCGCCCGCGATGGGTGAAAAGCGCGATATGTATGTCTACCTGCCCCCGGGATATGATCCTTCCAAATCGTATCCTTTGGCCATTTTTCTCCACGGGGCGGCACAGGATGAGGAGTTTTTTTTCCAATCTCAGGTGGACCGATTTGATCAGGCCATTGCCGATGGCAAACTGAACCCCGTGGTCATCGTAGCCCCGGATGGCAGCATGAATGGCCAAGCAAGGCTGTATCACCCCGCCACTTTTTGGACCAATTCCAAAGCGGGCCGATTCGAAGACTATGTTATGGATGATGTTTATGACTTTGTAATGAAGAATTATTCCATCCGCCCCGAACGGGAATACCACGCCCTCATCGGGCCATCCATGGGTGGGTCCGCCTCTTTTGCCCTAGGGATCAAACATCGTGATCGGTTTAAGGTTGCCATCGCTTTTATGCCGCTGTTGAATATCCGCTATGTCGATAGCCACGGTCGTTACCAAGGAAAATTCGAACCGGAAACATGGTCCTATCGGCCTAAAATAAAATACATGGAACCGTTAGGAAGGCTCAGGTTGGTGGTGTTGAGGTTTGGGACCCTTTATCGACCCCTTTTTGGCCCGGGCAACCAGGCCTTGGACGGATTAAGCTCCATCAATCCCATTGAACTGATGGAGGCGACCGATCTCAAACCAAATGAGATGGACCTTTATATTTCCTATGGCGGCAAGGATGAGTTTCATATTCCCAATCAGGTCAAAAGCTTTCTCGAGGTTGCCAACAGTCGAGGCATCAAGATTAGTGTGGATTACGACCCCAACGGAAGGCATAGCTTGAAAAGCGGCAATCGGGCAATTCCCAAAGCGATTCAATGGGTCCAAGAGCGATTCGAGGCCATGCAAACCGGCGAGGCCAAATAAAAAGGTTAGGCCCAAGGTAACCAAAAACGGGCAACCTTGCCCATTTTGTCCAACAATTATCCATCCCCTTTTGAGCCACCGGACCTTTTATTCCGGGCCTTTCCAAGTCAAACCCAAAACAGTTTCGCCCGAACCTGACTCCATTTCAACGATTTGCTTCCAAAGAATACTTTGATGTTTTGGGGGACTTTCCCTTAGAGTGGGGAGGGGAATCGAGGCTTTCTCCTTGGAGACAAATCCAAACCATGGCGATGCGTGTTTGCGATTGCCGATGATGGCCCGTTTCAAAAGGTCATCTAGTTTTTTGGGCGGGATCGGGCTTTCCTTGTCCAGCGGACAGAGGAGAAAAAACATCCGTCCAGGGGCGGTATCTCTGTGATCGTCGGAGTCGGGTTGATGGGCAATGCGAACCGCGTAAAGCCCGGCGGGAACCTCTAGGTTGCGATAGTCAAAAATCGTCCGATGAACATCGAAGAGACCCACCAAGGTCCCCATTTCAAAATCGTCCGGAACAAGCCCGTTTTGAAACTGTTCTTTTGTGGCAATGGAATGGACGATTTTGGCGGGATGAAAATGAACCGGAGAATCAGTGCCCAAAAGTATTTCGATGGTGGTCGTTGATAGTTTGCTTGTCATCCAACCCGGGGTGGCCTTGGGAAGGGCTCTTTCAACCGCCCGGATCTCCGGTTTTTGGGCACAAATCAGGAGTATTCCAATGAGGTAACCGCCCAAGGAAATCAAGATTTGGCCCTCCGTGCCCACCGTAGTCTTGCGGACCGGGCCCTTGGATTTCTAAGCTTTTCCTGAAAAGTGGGTCGCCAAAGGTGTTCGCTAATGCTGTCGAAAATGCCCGAAGCCAATCCTTCGCGGAAAGCTTTTTTCACAAGCCGATCTTCCCCGGAATGAAAACTAAGGATAACGGCGACACCTTGGGGTTTCAAAATCCAAGGGAGAATGCGTAGCAGGTGTTCGAGGTTGGCCAGTTCACGATTAACCAAGATCCGTAAAGTTTGAAACACCCGGATGGCGGGATGCGATTTCCATTTGTTTTTCTCTTTGCTTAGCTTCCACTCCCGGTTGTGGGATTCCAGCAACGAGGCTAGCTGACCTGTCCGAAGGATGGGTTCCTTGTCCCTTGCGGCAATAAGGATCCGTGCGACACCCCACGGATCGGGTTCATTGCCGATCGTGGCAAGGGCTTCGACAAGGTCCTTCTCAGGGACTGTACCCAAAAAATCGGCCGCCGATTTGCCTTTGGTGGGATCCATTCGCATATCAAGGGGGCCATCCCGCCGGTAAGAAAACCCCCTGTCGGGATCATCCACCTGATAGCTTGACATGCCAAGGTCGGCCAATAAGCCATCACAGCCA
Organism: Gemmataceae bacterium; assembly: GCA_009691815.1. Lineage (GTDB taxonomy): Bacteria > Planctomycetota > Planctomycetia > Gemmatales > Gemmataceae > SYLG01. The sequence continues at coordinate 10,650 of SIAL01000074.1, forward strand.
TCCACGCCGGATTCGGAAAAGGCAGCCTCAAGGCCGGCAAAATTGCCCTGAAAAACTCGGAAAGGGTTGCCAGTGGCTTTGAGTTTTTCCGTGGCCAAGAGGATTGCGTTGGCATCAAAATCCATGCCAATGAGAAGCCCTTCGGGTCCGGCTTTTGCTAAAAGGGCGCTGGAATGGCCTCCAAGGCCCAAGGTGGCATCGACATAAATCCCGCCTTCGGTGGGATCGATAAGGTCCAACACTTCACGCAACATCACCGGTATATGGCCACCCGGGGGCGTACTCCTTGGGCGTTTGCCCGGGGCATAGCGCAGCCGCCTCACTCGTTTGGGTGAGGTTTCGGGGGGAGTTTCCGGCATTGGTTCAGGCTCAACAGTCATACCCTTCATCTTAAAACAAATCCGGGCGATTCACGGGCTTTTATCGGTGGTAAATCGAATTCCAATGGGGATAGGTGACCATACCCGGTTGATTAGGAACCCCTTTGGGAATGTACTCTTCCTTTGTTTGCTGAGAAAGGCCTGAGACGGGTCTCTGCCAAGGGAAAGTGCTTGTATCATAGAATGAAGCAAGGTCGGCCCATTTTCCAACCAACCCTTTGGGGAACGGCCAGGAAAAAAGAGTCGTGTCCTGTTAGGAT